>DAIMKK010000200.1:4150-5625 GCA_036721745.1 Pseudolabrys sp.
CCGTTTTTTCACCGTCAAATAATAGCGACGGTTACTTCTTTTCTTCCTTCTTCTCCGGCTTGGCAGCCTTCTTCATTTCCTTTTTCTTCGCCGGCTTCGCCGCCTTCTTCTTGCCGCCCTTCTTGTGCGGCTTCGCGGTTGCCTTTGGGCAGGCTTTGTCCGAAACGACCTTGGCGCCGTCCTGCACCGCGATGCATGCGCTGGCATAGGTGAACTTGATGCCGCCCTTCACCGCGCAGACCGGCTTCTCAGCGGTAAAGCACGGGCCTGGCGGCGGCGGCGGCGCAGCTGCGGCTTTCTTTTTGGCGGCTTCGCTGCTGCCGGCCGTGCCAAGCACGAAGGCGGTAGCGGAGACAATCATCAACGCGGCGTATCCGAGATTTTTTAGTTTCATGGCATTCCTCCCATTGTGGATGCGCGCGCATCGTAAGAGGGCGATGCCGATCATGACAAGGAATTTACGCTTCGCTGCAGTGCCAAAATTCTGAACGTGCGTTCATGCTATTGCCGGTCGCTTGCGCGCCGCCGCGCTTGAATCATTTCGTCAATGCTCCGGCGGCTCCGTCTGTTGCGCGTGTTGCGCCGGCACCAGGGCGGGGACGCAGGTCCGGCTGCCGGGATTGCCGTTGGGCCATCGCCACGATTGCGTACCGGTCAAAGTCCCGCCATGCGCGCCAATGGTGCCGTCATAGGAGCCGTGAACGGCGAAGCCAAGGACAACATAGTCGGAGCCGAGATGCACTTTGCCCGCTGTGTCGATCGTGCCCGAGGCCATCTCGGTGCCGGTGACGCGTGTACCTTTCAAGTTGAACAGCGGCCGCCCGAAGCGGACATCGGTCCCGTTGATGAGAAGATCGATGGGAACGCGCAGGACGCCCTGAGTCGCCGGCGTCTTTTCGCAAACATAGCTGCCGCGATAGGCGCCATCGAGCGATTCCGCGCTGACCGGTGCCGCAAGCAAGGACGCCGTCGCGGCGATTGTCAAAGCAAGCGTGGATGTGCGCATGGCCACCTCCGGGGATGTTTATTGCGTAAACTCACGACCGCCGAACACCGTTCCAATGCGGATTATGAAATTTGATCGGCGAGACGCGGCAAGCCGGGCCGCCGTCAGTGCCGCTCCTTGGCGGCTGCGCTGATGGCGTCGAGCATGGCGGCGCGGCCGAACTTGAGCGAAGCCCGCACCTCTTCATCCTTGCCAATCGCGCCCATCTCGCGCTGGCGCTTGACGGTTGAATCCACCATCAAAGGGTCGAGCCCGAGCTCGCGCAAAGTGGCGGCCGACTCTTCCATCTCCGCGGCGCGGCGCTCGCCGTGGCTCGCCATGCGCTCCAGGTTGTATTCTGCGATCTTGCTCCAATCGAGCGACGGATAATTGTTCTTGAGCGATGCCGTCACGTCGTCGAGCACGCCGGCGCGGTTGGCGGCGAGAAAGCATTCGAGCGTGAGCGCCTCGATGCCCTTGACCATCACGC
>DAIMKK010000201.1:0-5587 GCA_036721745.1 Pseudolabrys sp.
ACGCGGGCGAGCGTCAGCAGCTCGACGCTGGGCGAGGCCGCGCACAGCAACGACGCGATAATGAAAACGGCGAGCGCCGCGAACATCAGCCGGCGACGGCCGAAGGCGTCGCCCAGCCGGCCGTAAATCGGCGCCGCGATCGTCGAAGCGATCAGGTAAGAGACGACGATCCACGACGCGCGCTCGAATTGGCCGGTGGAGGCTGCGATCGCCGGCAAGGCGGTGGCGACGATGGTCTGATCCACCACCGCCAGGAACATCGGCAGCATGATCGAGGGGAAGACGGTCAGGAAAGCCGGATATTTCGCTGCCGCAGGCCCGCTGGGGCGTTTGCTTTGGTCGGGCCCGTTCGACAAATGACTGAGGTCCTGATTTCGTGCGGCCGACTTGCTTATCAGTGCGCCATGAAGACCGGCAAGGTCGCTTTGGCGAGAATGTGACGGGTCGCGCCGCCGAAGATCATCTGGCGCAGCCGGCTCTGCGTGAAGGCGCTCTTGACGAGCAGGTCGCAGCCAAGCGAGGCCGCATGCTCGAGCGTGATTTCACCGGTCGCTACTCCGCCGGTGCGGGCTCCAGGCTTGACGGTCAACGCCGTTGCTTTAATGCCGTTCCGGCGCAGGTGAAGCGCGGCTTCCTCGCCCGACGGTCCGCTCGTGGCGCCGCCTTCCACGGTGAACACCGTCACCTTGTCTGCGGCGCGCAGCAGAGGTAGCGCGAAAGCGTTGGTGTGCGCCTGTTCGGTGCTGCGGTTCCATGAAATGAGCACGTTGCGTCCGATTGTCTTTGGCGCGGTCGGTGGCACGATCAATACCGGTCTGCCGCTTTCGAACAGCGCGGCTTCCAATGGCGGCATGCGTGGATTTTGCGGCTCGGGTCCCGGCCGGCCGAGCACGATCAGATCGAAGACGCGGCCATAGCTGCCGATGAAGGCATCGTCCGCAAGTTCGTCCCGCGGCCAGCCATAGGAAAAGACCGCCGGCTCGCCCGCGCCCGGCGGCACGCCATGGGCCTGCATGAAGGCTTCGAACTCGGCGCGCGCCTGCGGCGCGCTGTCGGCGTCGAAGGCGCCCGAGATCGCCAGGCTGCTGACCGGCTCGACCGTCATGTAGGTGCCTGGCGAAGGGTGGACCGCGAAGCCTTCCATGTAGCTGCCGAATTCACGGGCCACCAGCCGGGCGGCTTCGAGAACCGCCGCCATGGCGTCGTGATCCTCGGTGGGAATCAATATGGTCTTCATGTCGTGGCCGTCTGAGAGCACCGCCTGCCCCCAACAAGGCCGGTCCTTGTCGAGGGGTCCAGGGGAAACGATGGTTTTGACGCCATCCGGCGCCGCGCCGGTATCCTAAACCCTTCCTTAACGGCGCCCCAGTAGCTTTTCGCCGATGGAATCGGGCTCAAAGCCCGAGGCCTGGGGCACCATGGTCCGCATTGAATTCAACCGCTTGCGTTTCCTCGTCATCGACGACAACGCCCATATGCGCCGGATGCTGCGCACCCTTCTGCACGGCTTCGGTGCGCGCGAAGTCCATGAGGCGGAAGATGGCGCGGCGGGCCTGGAAGCCTTTACCCATCACACCCCGGATATCGTTATCACCGATTGGGCAATGCCGATCTTCGATGGGCTCGAACTCATCCAGATGATTCGCCAGCCCGGCGCCAACTCCAATCCTTACGTCCCGATCATCATGCTCACCGGGCATTCCGAAAAGAAACGCGTGGTTTCCGCCCGCGATGCCGGGGTCACCGAATTCCTCGCCAAGCCGATCTCGGCCAAGGGCCTCTATCAGCGCATCGTCAACGTGGTCGCCAATCCGCGCCCATTCATCAAGACCAAGACTTATTTCGGTCCCGACCGCCGCCGTAACGTCAACCCGAACTATGTCGGCACCGAGCGCCGCAAAGGCGGCAAAGCCGATATCATCAAGCAGACTCCCTTGTTCGAAAAATCGCGCTCCCCCGGCTGACAAGGTAAGACACCATGGCTCCCCCAAAAAAGAACTCGACGGCGGTCGCGACATTCGGCGATCACGAGGTCATTACGCCGGAAAACAAACTACGCAAGGTAGTCAACGTCAAGCCGCCGCGGCCGGGCGAGGATGATCCGGTCGCACGCGCGGAAAAGGCGCTGGCCGACTTGTCGACGGAATTCTCATCCTGGATGAACACCGAATGCGAGCGGCTAGACCAAGCCCGGCGCAATATCGCTGCCGGCGGCTTCACCGCGGCCAACAAGGACGCCATCTTCCGCGCCGCCCATGACATCAAAGGCGAAGCCGCGACCTTCGGGTTTCCGCTCGTGGCATTGGCCGCCGACAGCCTCTGCCGGCTGATCGAGCACACGCCCGACGTGACCCACATTTCAGTTAAACTCGTGGATCAGCATGTCGATGCGGTGCGCGCGATCCACCGCGAATATTCCCGTTCCGACGCCAAGGATCTGGCCGCCACGTTGACCAAACGATTGCGCGCGGTGACCGACGAGTTTCTCATTCACGAGAATCGAGGCCGGCCAGACGTGCTCGAACAGATTATGGGCCCGTCGATCGTGCCGGAATAAGCTAACGCCGTGTCCCGGGCGCAGCGCAGTACGTAGTGATGCGCTGCAGAACCGGGCCCTTACAAATTCAGTATTTGGAAAGGCCCCAGATCAGCGAAGCATCACTCCGCCACGCTTCGTGCTGCGCCGCATCCGGGGCACGATGACCGCGCTACGCCACCAGCCGCGTGTCGTCGATCAGCAGGCCGACGTCGATCACATGATCGTTCGCGACCAGATCATCGCAGAACATGCGCGCTTCCTCGCGCGCGGCCTCGACCGCAAACTGCCGCAGTAATGCCAGCAGCGATGTCAGATCCCGGCCGCGCTCGGCCGCGCAAGCGGCGAGCACCCGCTCGACCAAGCGCCGCTTGAGCTGCCCTGCTCCGCCCCGGTCGCCGACGAGCGCGCCCTCGCGCATCGCCGCGATCGCTTCGCGGAACGCAGGATAAGCCTGATCCGGCAGTCCGGCCTTGCGATAAAGCGCGCAGAGGCCGGAAATATTTCTGTCGTGGACATAACTAATGACGCGATCGATCGGCACGTCGGACAATTCCGCTAACGCTTCCTCGAATAGCACCACGTTGCCGCAGAGGAGTCCGCGCAGAAGCATGCCAGCCGTGAGTTGTCCACTCTGGCGCAAATGCTGCACCAGTTGACTGACTTCCTCGTAAGGCGTGTCGCCGGCGAGCGCGACGGTTGCCTTCTCGCAGGCCTCGCGTGCTGTGTATTCCGCATGTTCCGATCCCAGCCATTGCCGCCCGGCGACGAAGCCGGCGAGCGTCTGCGACAGCTTGCTGAGCAGCGCTTGGCGAGTGACCATCGGCAGATCGGGGCGCGCCATGAGCGGTTCGCGGATCGCTGCCAGATGGCCGAAGCGATCGACAATGCGGTCGATCGAAAACGAGGCTATGTCGGCGTCGGGATTCTCCAGCAGCGCGAGACAAGCCTGCGCCGATCCCACTTCGGCGATTGCCGCGGCAAGCGAGCGCGGCAACATGGCGCGGCTGGCGATGGCGGCCTGCGCCGACGGCTGCGCGGTGGCCACCAGATCGACCAAGTCGACTTCCTGCAACAGCGGCGACAGCGCGAGGATCGACATCGCGATTTCCGGCTGATCATTGGCGAGCGCGTGCACCACCACCAATGGCGCCTTCTGCGAGGTGGCGAACACGTCCGCGAGCGCGCGCCGCACCAGCGGCGAGGGATCGTCCAGCAGCATGATCATCGCGCCTTCGGCGGCGGCGATATCGTCGGACGACAATTCTGAATAGAGATAGGCGCGTGCCAGCGCCGATGTGGCCTCGGCCCTTTCGCCGGGCGGAGCATGGCGGATCCACTGCAAAAACTGACGGACAATCATTGGCACAACCTGACGCGACCAACCGCCATCGTGCACATCGACGGCACGGCTAAACTAACCGACGACGCTTAACAAAGCGTTCACCATAGAAATTATGGCGCCATTAACGATGCGGTAAGCCCGCGCGCACCGCCTCAGATCTTGCCGCCGGACGGCTTGCGGTCATTGGCGGGCGGGTCGCTGAACAAATTGAGCATGAGCGAGCGCTCGCTCACGGCCGGCGCATCGGACTTCGCCGGCGTCCACAGATTGCTCACCGCGATCGGTGAACATGCCCTGGAAGAAGGGCCTCGCTTGCGGCGCTACCGCTGGGACCGGCACCGGTAACGCCGGCGGCAGCGCATTGGCTTGGGCGAAGGCCTGCGTCACGCCGGCGGTGTCGGGCGATACTGCTGGCGCGTTGCAGCGCAGGCCGGGCGCAAACGCGATGGCGCGCGCGATCTCGAAGCGGCCGGTCAGCGTGGCATAGACTTCACTCACGCTGCGCGGCTGGCCGGATTTGTTCAGGAATATGCCAGCATTCGCCGCCGCCGCTTGCGGAAATAGCTCGGCCGCATTGGCGCGCGGCTGGCTCGCCGCGGCGCCGATCAGCTTCGCGGCTCCGTCAGGGCCGAGGAAATGCGCGATGTAGAGTTCGCCTTCGGACGGCTGGCGGCCGAGCGCCGCAGCCAGTTGCGCGGCATTGGTCTGGGTGAAAGCGCCAGCCATGGTCGCGCTCGCGGCCGGATCGTTGCGCAGGCGCATGATCGCCGCGCGCTGGTTCGGATCGGCCACCTCGAAGCGGCCGTCCCCATTCAGCGTAATGGCGTCTGCATACTGGCCGTAGCCGTGCGACGGGCCGGCATTTTTGAGGGTCGCGAGCCAGGTTTGGTCGATGAACTGGTAAAGGCCCCTGGCCGACGAGGTCGTTGCCTGCGCGGCCGGGTTGAGATTGGATTCCATGCGCGCAGCGGTCAGCAGATATTCGAAGCTGGCGCCGGTGGAGCGCGCCGCGTCACGGATAGCGCCGGCGACCCGCGCCGACGCATTGGCTAAGATGGAATCGATCGCCATGTCTGGCCTTGAAAAAACGGGCCTTGTGATCGCGGGCCGAACCTTTGGCCATACGGAACACCGACATTCGCGAACCCTGTCGATCCTGGGTAATTATGGTAAATGAAGGATTAACGGCGGCGGCAATGCCGGCTCAAGACGGAGGACGGCGATGGCGGACACGATCCAGCGGCACAAGCGCGGCGGGCTCTATTTCGAGGACTTCGAGGTCGGCAAGACCACCGAGCATCGCTACACGCGTACCGTCACCCAGATGGACAACATGTTGTTCTCCAACATGACGCTCAACCCGCAGCCGCTGCACATTGATCGGCATTTCTGCGAACAGGAGACCGAGTGGGGCCAGCCGCTGATGAATTCGCTGTTCACGCTCGGCCTGATGATCGGCATCCAGGTCTCCGACATGACGGTCGGCACAACTATCGCCAATCTCGGCATGACCGACGTGAAATTTCCCAACCCGTTGTTCGAGAACGACACCGTCCACTGCACGACGCAGGTCGTTAGCAAGCGCGAATCGAAATCGCGGCCGGGCGCCGGCATCGTCGAATTCCATCACAAGGCGTTCAAGCAGGACGGCACGCTGGTGGCCGAATGCCACCGCAAGGCCTTCATCAACATGCGGCCCAAGTGAA
>DAIMKK010000202.1:0-207 GCA_036721745.1 Pseudolabrys sp.
GGGTTAGGGTGACGTCGCAAAAATCACCCCAGCTGCTCGTATCGAACAAGTTTGATTTGGCGGATTCAAAGTGATCAGATCTGACTTCCATCGAATAGTTATTCGCATGTGTTACAGAAGTGACTTCAGAAAACTGTGAAAGGGACTTCCAGCTTTCCGGAATTTATCGTCTTCGGAGGCGGCATGCGGCCATCCTTTACGCGGGGG
>DAIMKK010000202.1:217-2678 GCA_036721745.1 Pseudolabrys sp.
ACATCCGCCAAGGCGTCGTTCCCCGTGCTTGCGGGCGTTGCGTTGGCGCTAGGCGTGTGGCGCTTGGCGCTCGGCTTCCAACGCGTCGGGCAACGCGTCTAGGAATTCGCGCAAGCTCCCAGTCGTGAAGCGCAACCGGCCGTCAAGGTCCTTCGCCTTGATCCGTTTCGTTTGAAGCAAGCGCAAGAGCTTGTTGCGGCCGACGCCCAGAAAGGCGGCGGCTTGTCGGGTCGAGAGGGTGAGAGGCTCTACCATGGCGATGACTCACAAAGAGCGTGAAGCCATCTTGCGCGAGAGGTTCCGCTAGGTCGTGGCGTTGACCAGCGGCTCGGACGCCGCGCGGGGCAGATACCCGCAAGCGCATCCCGGTAGACGGATGCGCAAGCTTGATGTAGCGAGGAGTGGTGGCCCGATCAAGCCCGAACCGTCCCGAACAATCCCAAAGTCATTGTGTGGTATGGGTGTGGTACGGCCGACGCAAAACGCTGATTTTATTGGCTTTTTGGAGTCATTCTCGCCGAGCTTGACCCGGCAATCCATGAGGCAGTGCGGCATCGGCAAACTTACGTAAGTCTTCTATTCACGGCGTCTCATCATGGATGCCCGGGTCAAGCCCGGGCATGACGCCTGAGTATGCGGCGCGTCTTCGTCCCGATTCAAATTTCAAACAGCCAATTCTCCGTCATTCCGGGGCGAGGCCGAAGGCCGAGAGCCCGGAATCCATAACCCCAGCGCTGGGAGTATGGATTCCGGGTTCGCGCCATAGCGCGTCAAAGACGCGCGTAAACGCGCTTAACCCACCATCTTCGGTCGCCAAATTTCAATGGATTGATGCATTTATACCGACGGAGAACACTTGCTAATAGAAGCAATTAGGAAAATCTGGCAACAGCGTAATTTGCTGTAGGCTCCGTAACAGTCAATATATTGAATGAATTGAACTTGTTACCGAACTTCTCCACGCTCGAAACTCCTAACTATGTCTTCGTACACGCTTCCAGCAAGCTCCATGAAATCAAAGAGCATAAAGAGCGGCTCCAATAATTTCCGAACATCATCTACTCGCGTCTGCTTCATAGTCCCTAAAATAGTTACTATTTCAGATGTCGACTCACCTTCACTTGTTTGTCTCTCGCGAATAGACCTTCTGCCCGATGCGCTGCTGAGTGTTCGGCCGCTCAGACCGCGATGGCTGATTCGAATTCCTACTCGAGCCTCCGGCGGGACACCGAGCTTCGCGTAAAGATTTTCGATAAACATCAAGCTTTCGGTGACTCGGACGATCCGCGTATCAAAAAAGACTTGGTTTGGTCTCCGTGAGTCTTCGAATAAGCTCTGAAGAAGATAAAAATCTCCATTAGAGCGAAGTGCCCAATAGTCATATGACGTTCGTTCGCTTGGTTTGTCTCCGATAGAAATTTCTGCCTTGATACCATCGCCATAAGGCCGTGGGCGATACTCGTCCCGATTTTCGAGAGTAATTCCAATTGGCCAACCAAATGTTCGTATTTCTGATTGTTTTACGGCATTTAACAATTCGATTTGAGATTTTGCGAGAGAATGGAGAACGCCAGCGCGCAGTTCCATGTGCGCCGTTAAATTCAGCTTGTTAATACCACTCTGTGCTCGTTTAAATTCTTGCGCAAACCAATCGTTCTGAAGAAATTTATCGTCGGGCGTAAGTGCTCCGGTCGCCCCAATCGTTCTGGTGACTGTTGGTGTTGTAGGAGTGCCGGAAAATGGATTTGGGCCAAGCGGAGGCTTGGATATAGCAGGAGCTCCGTGAATTTCTCGTGCAAGTTCTATCAATTTTTCTTCATAGAGTTTGTCGCTTTCGAAGTCGACATAGAGTCGTGGTCCGAGAAACGACGGAATTTTTTTAAGACTATCGCTCCCCCGCATAATTGGGATGAACTTTTTTGTATCAATCGATTCCACGACTTCGGCAGTTACGATTAGTCTTTCATATCCAACCCCACCGATACCTCGTTCGGCTTTCGACACATAATTTAAGGAACAAACCATAATGACGCGGTCGGATCTGAAATTCCCCGCTGCATAATCAAGCTGACATCTTGGCCCGGTACGAGATCCCATTGATCGAGGACGACGTCAATGCCTTTTGCTCGCAGGTCGCTTGCAAGCCTTAGCACCCAGGTCTGATGCCCGGCGGAGTCGTGTGAATAGGAAATAAAAGCCTTCGGTGCACCCATATAGCCCGCCGTCGAATTAACGTCCGGAAATTGAGTCGACTGATTACAACACCTTATTACTCTTCTTTACCTTCTTCCGCCTTCGCGCTTCCGCCTTCGCTCGGACGCGAGCTACGGCGGACAAGCCGCCTCAGATCCTTGCCCCGCGATTATACGCGTCGACCAGCTGATTGTAGTCGCGCATCAGCCGCGGCGGCGAGCCTTCGACCATCCAGCCGGCGCCGGCGTTGCCGAGCATCATCTTGTCG
>DAIMKK010000202.1:2688-5566 GCA_036721745.1 Pseudolabrys sp.
CGGAGCCGGAAAATTGTTCGGCGCCCTTGACGGTGGCCTCATAGTCGCTCAGCGCCTGCGTGATCTCGGCGACGTCGGGTTTGCCTCCGTCCTCCGCGCGCAGCACGCGCTTGGCCTGGATCATCAGGGCCTCGACATGGTAGCGCGCCTTGCGGCCTTCGCTTTGCTCGATGGTCGCGAGTTTCTCCAGCGCGCGTTTGTCGTTGATGGCGTCGACGCCGCTGCGCAGCTTCTGGTCGGCGCTGGCGAACGCATCCCACGCCGCCACGAGACGGGGATGCAGGGCGCGGCCCTTGGCCATCTTGTCGTCCTTGTAATCCTGCTGGGTATAATAGTCGTCGGCCTCCTTGAGCAGCGGCTCGAGCCGGCTCACGGCCTCCGCGTAGGCCGTGGCGGCGGCTTCGAGCGCGGCGTCGTGCGGCTCCAGCGCATTGGCCTTCTCGACGTTCTTCTTGCAGTCGGATGTGTCGTAGATGGTGTAGGTGCCGTAGATGATCCGCTCGCGGCCGGTCGGGCCGCTCTTGGCGGCCCAGCTGAAATAGCGCGCGCGTGAATCGTAGGACCGCGCCGAAAGCCGGTTGATGCAGCCGACGTAGGCGTTGAGTTTTTCGACGGCCGCCGGCGTCTGCGCGGCGGCTTGGTTGACGGCGAGCGGCGCGAGGAGTGCTGCTGCGCCAGCGGCGAAGACGAATGCATGGAACGGATTCATGGTTACACCTCCAAGGCCGACGGCGGCACCCGCATCGGGGAAATAATACGAAAGGTGCGCCTAAGGTGCCAAGGCCCGACCGGCCCGGCAAGGCGGGGCTGATCGCCGCCGCCGGCCTCAAGGATACTTGAACGCAGCGATCAAACTGCCCGCTGCGGCGGCGAAAAGCACCACGGCGATCACCATCATGACGATCTCCATGCGGCCGGACGACCGGGTGCGCTGTTCCTTCGATTTGTACGTGATGATGAATTCTTTGACCTTCGCGCCGGGCGGGGCTGCGCCGATGACGCCGCCTTCGTGTACGGTGCCCAGCACGAAGACAGGAATATCCGGCGCGAGGACGCTTTCCTTGTAGCGGCGCTCGTAGCTGCCCTGGCCGGCCAGCGACAGCACCGCGGACACCACGCTCTCAGCCGTCGTGTTGGCGTTCTCGTTGTAAACCTGTACCGCATCGACGCTGGCGCCTTCGCCGCGCACCGGCACGCGGCCGCTCGCGTCCTCGACATGGAAGGGCGCATGGCGTTCGGTGGTGCGTTCGTTGACGTAATACGTTTCACTCTTGCCGTCCTTTCAGCGCGTTTCCTTCCGCTCGATTTCGGATCTGCTGTAGACGCAAGTCTGCTTGGAGAATTCGCCGGTCAGCGGCGCGGCGCAGCGGATCGTGCCCTTGACCTCGACGAGGGTGCCGGGCGCCAGCGCGGCGACGTCGGTGGCGCGGCTCGTCGGCGTCGCCGCGATCAACGCGACCTCGTCGCGTAACTTCTTCCAGAACCACAGACAGACCAGGCCGAGCAGCGCGACGACGCCGCTGAGGACCGCGAAAACCGGATTCATGACGCCCCCATTGCCTCGTTTCCCGATGCGCGGATCGGATTACAACGCCTTATTGCTCTCCTTCACCTTCTCCGCGTCGACATAGACCTGCTCGCCCATCGCTTTGAACTTCTCGCTCATCAGCGCCATGCCGTGCTCGGCGGTGAGCGTGCCGGGGTCGTTCAGCCCCGCCGCATAATCGCGCACGTCCTGCGTGATCTTCATCGAGCAGAATTTCGGCCCGCACATCGAGCAGAAATGCGCCACCTTGTGCGCCTCCTTGGGCAGCGTCTCGTCGTGGAATTCGCGCGCGGTCTCCGGATCGAGCCCCAAGTTGAACTGGTCCTGCCAGCGGAAGTCGAAGCGCGCGCGCGACAGCGCGTCGTCGCGCAATTGCGCCGCCGGGTGGCCCTTGGCCAAGTCGGCGGCGTGCGCCGCGATCTTGTAGGTGATGACGCCGTCCTTGACGTCGTCGCGGTCGGGCAGGCCGAGATGCTCCTTCGGCGTCACGTAGCAGAGCATGGCGCAGCCGAACCAGCCGATCATGGCGGCGCCGATGCCGGAGGTGATGTGGTCGTAGCCCGGCGCGATGTCGGTGGTCAGCGGCCCCAGCGTGTAGAACGGCGCCTCGCCGCATTCCTTGAGCTGCTTGTCCATGTTGATCTTGATCTTGTGCATCGGCACGTGGCCGGGGCCTTCGATCATGACCTGGCAGCCTTTCTTCCAGGCGACCTGCGTGAGTTCGCCCAGCGTTTCCAGTTCAGCGAACTGCGCGCGGTCATTGGCGTCGGCGATCGAGCCGGGGCGCAGGCCGTCGCCGAGCGAGAACGACACGTCGTATTTGCGCATGATGTCGCAGATCTCGTCGAAGCGCTCGTACAGGAACGATTCCTTGTGCCGCGACAGGCACCACTTGGCCATGATCGAGCCGCCGCGCGAGACGATGCCGGTGACGCGGGTTGCGGTGAGCGGCACGTAAGCGAGCCGCACGCCGGCGTGGATGGTGAAATAATCGACGCCCTGTTCGCACTGCTCGATCAGCGTGTCCTTGTAACATTCCCAGTCGAGCTTGACCGGATCGCCGTCGACTTTCTCCAGCGCCTGATAAATGGGAACGGTGCCGATCGGCACCGGCGAGTTGCGCAGGATCCATTCGCGCGTGTTGTGGATGTTGCGGCCGGTGGAGAGGTCCATCACCGTGTCGGCGCCCCAGCGGATCGCCCACACCATCTTCTCGACTTCTTCCTCGACCGAGGAGGTGACGGCGGAATTGCCGATATTGGCGTTGATCTTCACCAGGAAATTGCGGCCGATGATCATCGGCTCGAGTTCGGCGTGGTTGATGTTGGACGG
>DAIMKK010000203.1:0-2189 GCA_036721745.1 Pseudolabrys sp.
ACGCCAGCAGGCCGCGCATCGCCAGCCGGTAGCCTTCGCGCGCGAGCGAGGCCTCCTCGTTGAGGTCCGCGCACAACGTAGCCAGTCGCTTGGCTTCCGGCGCGCCCGTGAGCGGCACCAGCGGATCGGCCGCCACCGCTTTGAGCCGCGCCAGCGCCTCGCCCGATTGGTCGCCAAGCGCGTCGGCGACATCCTCGGTGAAGCTCACCACCCATCCGTCGGTGACTTGAGGCGTAAAGCGGAAGCCGTGCACGGTGGTGGCAGGCACCAAAATCGCCACCGGCGCCGAAAAGTTCACGGTTGCTGTTTCGAAGCTCATTTCACCGCCGCCCTTTTCGATCAGCAGGATCTGAAACAGGTTACGGTGGCGGTGCGCGCGGATTGTCCAGTCGTGCACCGAGGAGCGCGAGGCGATGGTCTCGATGTGGATGAAGTCGAACGCGGAATCGTCCGGCGGATCGCCGTAAAGATGAAACAGCGGGAGCGTGGACGAGGCCATGGCGGTTCAATCATATGCGAGGCCGCGCGCCAGGCCAACGCAATCGCGCAACGGTCAAACGAAAAGCCCCGCCATTTGGCGGAGCTTCCGTTCATTCTGTTGCAGTGCGTCAGCGGTTTTGCTGGCCGCCCTGGCCGGGGCGATCCTGCTGCTGTTGCTGGCCGGGCTTCTGGCCGGGCTGGCCACCCTGTTGCTGCTGACCGGGCTTCTGGCCGGGCTGATTGCCCTGCTGCTGGCCGGGGTTCTGATTGGGATTTTGGTTCTGACTCATTCGATTTCCTTCCAACTTTGGTCTTTGGACGCTCCCCGCCCGAACAGCAAGACAACGCATGAACGCCAACCCGGTTCCCAATCGCCGTCGATGGTAACACCGTAGGAACCCTCCGCCGACATGAGAGTTCCCCTACGACAACGACTGAGGGACTTATCATGGGACGCTATCTGCTGCTTTGGCTGCTGGGGATTCCGATTCCGATTCTCGTGCTGATTTGGCTGTTCGGCGGATTGCACTAACGCGCATTCCGAAACGGCTGCGTGAGCAGGCGCACGATCGCCAACTCCGCCACATCGCGGAAGACGGGTAAGCCGATCGTCATCCGCTCTTCGCCGGCCGCCGGTTGGGCGCGATAGGTGCCGAATAGCCGATCCCACCACGGCAGATTGAATCCGAAATTGCTGTCGGTCTCCGCGCGCTCGATCGAGTGATGCACCTGGTGCATCTGCGGCGTGACCACGATCCAGCGCGCGACTGCGTCGAGCCGCGGCGGCAGCGCCACGTTGCTGTGGTTGAACAGCGACGTCGCATTGAGCACCACTTCGAAAATCACCACACCGAGCGCCGGCACCCCGAGCGCCACCGCCGCCGCGATCTTGATTAGGATCGACAGCACAATCTCTACCGGGTGGAAGCGCACGCCGGTCGTGACATCGATGTCGAGGTCGGCGTGATGCATGCGATGCAGGCGCCACAGCCACGGCACGTGGTGAAAGACGACGTGCTGCACATAAATCGTCAAGTCGAGCGCAATCACGCCGAAGAGGATGGCCGCCCAATACGGCAGGCCGATCGCTGGAAACAATCCCCAGCCTTTCTCCGTCGCAAACAGCGCGGCGCCGACCACGGTGACCGGCCCCAGCAGCCGCACCGCGACGGCATCGATCAACCAGACGCCGAGATTGCTCGGCCAGCGCGGCCGCCGGCCGACCGCGAGCTTGCGCCGCGGCGCCAGCCATTCCCATAGCGCCATGGCGGCGAAAACCGCCGCTGCCGCGCCGACGCGGATGGCGATGGCCGTACCGGGGGACATGACGACCGATCCTTTCAACAGACGAACGTCATATCATGCCTCGCGCGGCGTTGCCGCTGCGGCAAGTCCCTGTTAATCGTTAAGAATCGGTCGGGCGACGTCGGGAAGGCTATGGGGACAATGGAAGTCTTTCTCCAGCAGCTCATCAACGGCATCACCCTCGGCTCGATCTACGGCCTGATCGCCATCGGCTACACCATGGTGTTCGGCATCATCGGCATGGTGAACTTCGCCCATGGCGACGTGTTCATGGTCTCGGCCTTCATCGCGCTGATCGCCTTCCTGATCCTGACCACCTGGCTCGGCATCACCTCGATCGCGCTGGCGCTGTTCATCGTGCTGATCGTAGCCATGCTGTTCACTTCACTAGTCAACTGGGTGAT
>DAIMKK010000203.1:2199-5540 GCA_036721745.1 Pseudolabrys sp.
CAGCTACACCGCGCAGCTCGTCACGATTGGCGGAAGCCGAGTGCAGACGGTTGGCAACCTGCAAGTTGCGACGACGGCCCCAACTCAGCCTGCGAATCAGGTCGTCGCGGTTGCAAGAGCATCCGGCTCGTTCCGGCTAGCGCCGCTGATTTCAGCGATCGGTATGTCGATTTTTCTGTCCAACTTCGTGCAGGTCAGTCAAGGCCCGCGCAACAAGCCGATCCCACCCATGGTGCAAGGCGAGTTCGTCCTGCTGACCCGCAATAACTATGCGGTCACGTTGTCGTACAAGCAGCTCATCATTTGGGGCGTCACCGCCGTGCTGCTGGCGGCGTTTTGGTATCTAGTAGCCAAGACCCGGCTCGGCCGCGCGCAACGTGCCTGCGAGCAGGATCAGAAAATGGCGGCGCTGGTCGGCGTCGACGTCGACCGCACCATCTCGATGACTTTTGTCATCGCCGCCGCGCTCGCCGCCGTCGCCGGTACCATGTATCTAATGTATTACGGCGTGGTGACCTTTTCCGACGGCTTCGTGCCGGGCGTGAAGGCGTTCACCGCCGCGGTGCTAGGCGGCATCGGCTCGCTGCCAGGTGCGGTAATAGGCGGCCTTCTCATCGGCCTGATCGAGACCATGTGGTCCGCTTATTTTTCCATCGACTATAAAGACGTCGCCGCCTTTTCCGTGCTGGCGATCACCTTGATCTTCCTACCGCAGGGCTTGTTCGGCCGGCCGGATGTCGAGAAAGTCTGACATGCAGGATGGCGCGCCAAATCAGCGCGTCGATATGGCCCGCGCCTTGCGCGATGCCAGCTTCACCGCTTTGCTCGCCTTCGGGCTGTTCTTGCCGCTGATCGGCTTCCAGACGATCACCGACTTCCACAACAACCTGGTCCTGAACACGCGCTGGCCGCTGTTGCTCGCCATCGTCGCCATCGTCGGCGCCGGGCGGTTGGCATTTTCGCTTGTCGTCGAACCGTGGCTCAAGCATCGCAGGCTGCGGCCGGTCCTGGTGACGCCATCGCCTTGGCGCACGGCGGTCGCCAAATGGCTTAGCCCGTTCGCTATCGGCTTCGTCATTGTTTATCCGCCGCTGGTCATTGCCATCAATGGGTTTGGCGGCGCGTTGAAATGGATCGACAATTTCGGCATCCAAATTCTGATTTATGTGATGCTCGGCTGGGGCCTCAATATCGTGGTCGGGCTCGCCGGCCTGCTCGACCTCGGCTATGTCGCTTTCTACGCGGTCGGCGCCTACTCCTATGCGCTGCTGGCCAAGACCTTCGGTCTGGCGTTCTGGCTCCTGCTGCCGCTCTCCGGCATTCTCGCCTCGTTCTGGGGCATCCTGCTGGGCTTTCCGGTGCTGCGGCTGCGCGGCGATTATCTCGCCATCGTCACGCTCGCCTTCGGTGAAATCATTCGCATCGTCATTATCAACTGGGTCGATCTGACCAACGGCTATGCCGGCATTTCCGGCATCCCGCGCCCGACCTTCTTCGGAATTCCGTTCAACGCCAACGACGACGGCTTCGCCGCCGTGTTCGGACTGGAATTCTCTCCGCTCTACCGCGTGATCTTTCTCTATTACCTCATCCTCGCGCTCGCGCTGCTGACCGCCTTCGTTACCGTGCGGCTGCGCCGGCTGCCGGTCGGCCGCGCTTGGGAGGCACTGCGCGAGGACGAGATCGCCTGTCGCTCGCTCGGCATCAACACCACCAACACCAAACTCACTGCATTCGCCATGGGCGCGATGTTCGCCGGCTTCGCCGGCTCGTTCTTCGCGACGCGCCAGGGCTTCATCTCGCCGGAGTCCTTCACCTTCCTGGAATCCGCCACCATCCTGTCGATCGTGGTGCTCGGCGGCATGGGCAGCCAAATCGGCGTAGCGATCGCGGCCATCGCGATGATCGGCGGAACCGAAATCATGCGCGAGCTCGATTTTCTCAAGCGGATTTTCGGGCCGACCTTCGATCCAACCCAGTACCGCATGCTGCTGTTCGGCTTCGCCATGGTGCTGATCATGATCTGGCGGCCGCGCGGACTGATCTCGACGCGCGATCCTTCCGTGTTCCTGAAGGAGCACAAGAGCATTTCAGCCGACCTCATGAATGAAGGTCACGGCTGATGGCGGGCAACGGCGACATTTTGCTCCGCGTCGAGCACCTCACTATGCGCTTCGGCGGTTTGGTGGCGGTGGACGACCTGTCGTTTTCGGCGCGGCAAGGCAATATCACAGCGCTGATCGGGCCGAATGGCGCCGGCAAGACCACCGTGTTCAACTGCATCACCGGGTTCTACAAGCCGAGCGAAGGACGCATCGGCTTTCGCCACGGCGATATGTCCATCTGGGACGAATTGGAAACGCTGACCGACAGCGGCAAGCGCCGCCTCGCGCGCGCGCACGGCACCCTCTACCAGCTCGAGCGCATGCCGGAATTTCTCGTTACCCAGCAGGCGCGCGTAGCCCGCACCTTCCAGAACATCCGGCTGTTTCCCGGCATGACGGTGCTGGAAAATTTGCTGGTCGCCCAGCACAACCGGCTGATGCTGGCCTCGGGCTACACGCTGCTTGGAATACTCGGCTTCCCCTCCTATGGCGCTGCCGAACGCGCGGCGATCGACAAGGCGCGCGGCTGGCTCGAACGCATCGGCTTGCTGACGCGCGCCGATGATCCGGCCGGCGACCTGCCCTATGGCGCGCAGCGCCGCCTCGAGATCGCGCGCGCCATGTGTACCGATCCGCTGTTGCTGTGCCTCGACGAACCGGCGGCGGGCCTCAATCCGCGCGAGAGCGCCGAGCTCAACGCGCTGCTGCTCGCCATCCGCGACGAACACGCCATTTCAATTTTGCTAATCGAGCACGACATGTCGGTAGTGATGGAAATTTCCGACCACGTGGTCGTGCTTGACTATGGCGTCAAGATCGCCGACGGCGACCCGGAGGCGGTGCGCAACGACCCGAAGGTGATTGCCGCCTATCTCGGCGTCGCCGACGAGGACGTGGCGAAAGTCGAAGCGGAGGTTGGGCTATGACCTCCCCGCTGCTCTCCGTGCGCGGCGTGAAGACCTTCTATGGCCGCGTGATGGCACTCAAGGGCGTCGATCTCGACGTCAACGACGGCGAGATCGTCACGCTGATCGGCGCCAACGGCGCCGGCAAATCCACCCTGATGATGACCATCTGCGGCAATCCGCGTGCGCGCGAAGGCACGATTTCGTTCGCCGGCCGCGACATCACGCACATGCCGACCCACGAGATTGCGCGCCTCAATCTGGCGCAGGCGCCCGAGGGTCGCCGCATCTTCTCGCGCATGACGGTCTTGGAAAATCTGCAAATGGGCGC
>DAIMKK010000204.1:0-3566 GCA_036721745.1 Pseudolabrys sp.
CCCGCGCAACATGACGCATGTGTTCGCGACCTATTCGTTCCTGCTCGGCATCCGCTCCGGCGATCTGCCGCTCGGCGCGGCGACGTCGCTGTTCATGTTCCCGATCCTGGCCGTTGCCGCGGTGTTCATCCTGCGCGGCGTGCGCAAGCGGGGGAGGGAAATCGGATGAGTTCGCTCGCCGCTGCGGTACCATCGACGAAACGCGTCAGCGTCGGCGCGAGCCTGCGGCGCAACCGCCGCTGGGCGCTGATCCTGTCCTACGTCTTCCTGGTTATGTTCGCGATCTTCTTCCTGCTGCCGCCCTATTACATGGTGGTGACGGCGCTCAAGAGCGACGCCGAGATGGCGCGGCTCGCCACCAATCCGTGGTTCATCTTCGATGGGGCGACGCTCGATCAGTTCAAGATCCTGCTCACGCAGACCGACTTCCTGATCTTCTTCAAGAACACCGTGATCGTGACCGTCTGCGTGGTGGCAATCACCATGGTGGTGAGTGTGTTCGCCGCCTTCTCGCTCGGCCGCATGAAGTTCTGGGGCTCGAGCATCCTGGCGACCGGCATCTTCCTGACGTACCTCGTCCCGGACACGCTGCTGTTCATCCCGATGTTCCAGATCGTCAAGTCGATCGGCCTGCTCAATTCCTATTGGGGCATGGTGCTGGTTTATCCGACGCTGACGGTGCCGTTCTGCACCTGGATCATGATCGGCTACTTCCAGTCGATTCCCAAGGAGCTCGACGAGGCGGCGCTGATCGACGGTGCCGGGCATCTGCAGATGCTCACCAAGATATTCATCCCCGTGGCGCTGCCCGGCATCATCGCCGCCATGATCTTCGCCTTCACCGTGTCGTGGGCGGCCTTCGTCTATCCGATGGCGTTTCTCTATTCGTCCGATCAGCAGGTGCTCACGGTGGGCACCGTCACCAGCCTGATCCGCGGCGACGTCTACAAATGGGGCATGCTGATGGCCGGCGCGCTGCTCGCCGCCGCGCCGCCGCTGGTGATCTATGCGTTCCTGATGGACTACTACATCGCCGGTCTCACGGCGGGGGCGACCAAGGGCTGAGCAAAAAAGTCGAGGGGACTTGCGTATGGCTGACGTGACATTGCGGAATGTGGTGAAGAAGTACGACGACGTCGTCGCGGTCAGCAGCATCAATCTGGACATCCCGAACCACGAATTCGTCGTGCTGGTCGGTCCGTCCGGCTGCGGCAAGAGCACCACACTGCGGATGATCGCCGGGCTGGAAGAGATCACCGACGGCGAAATCTCGATCGGCGGGGCGGTGGTCAACGACCTGCCGCCGAAGGACCGCGACATCGCCATGGTGTTCCAGAACTATGCACTCTATCCGCACATGACCGTCGCCGAGAACATGTCGTTCGGCCTCAAGCTGCGCAAGTTCCCCAAGGCGGAGATCAAACAGCGCGTCGACAACGCCGCGCGCATCCTCGACATCACCGAGCTCCTCGCCCGCCGCCCGAAACAGCTCTCCGGCGGCCAGCGCCAGCGCGTCGCCATGGGCCGCGCCATCGTGCGCAATCCCAAGGTGTTCCTGTTCGACGAGCCGCTGTCCAATCTCGACGCCAAGCTGCGCGTGCAGATGCGCACCGAAATCAAGCGCGTGCACCAGAAGGTCAAGACCACGACGGTCTACGTGACGCATGACCAGGTCGAGGCCATGACGCTGGCCGACCGCGTGGTGGTGATGAACGGCGGCAAGATCGAGCAGATCGGCACGCCGAACGACCTCTACCACCATCCCAAGACGCGCTTCGTCGCCGGCTTCATCGGCTCGCCGGCGATGAACCTCATCCCGGCCAAGCTTGAGGGCAACGGCAGCGGCCTGACCATCAGGCTGTCCGACAAGCTGTCGTTCCAGGTGCCGGAGAGCCGCACCGCGCGCTATCGCGGCCATACGGGCAAAGACCTGCTGTTCGGCTTGCGGCCAGAACACATTACCGAGACGCGCGGTCGCGAAAACGGCGTCGGCCAGGAGTTTACGATCATCCTCGACGTGGTCGAGCCGATGGGCATGGAGACCATGGTGTTCTTCACCATCGACGGCACCGAGGTCTGCGGGCGCGTCGAGCCGACCGCCGCCAAGGCCGCCGGCGAGGCGATGGCGTTGCGCGCTAACCTCGATCAGATGCATCTGATCGACCCGGCGACCAATGCCGTACTTTGATTAGAGTCATTGCGCGCCTTAAATGGCCATTCCGCCTGCGCATAGCGGTATCCAGCTAGATGTGGTTGGGGAATTCATCGTATTCATGCCGCGACCGTTTTCCGCTCTGCCGCCGCCCGCATGTCGTGCATCAAGCTGTCAAGTCCCTCGATCCGTAACGTGATATCAGTGCCACTTTCTGAAATGTCGATGCGGTCCACCAGCAATTGGATAATCCTTGCCTGCTCGGCAGGGAATAATTCCAACCAAAGGTCGTCGAAGCGGTACAACTCGTCGAAGCTCGACTGATCAAACGGCCGAAGTTTGAAGGCTGCATCGCCAACAATGACTGCTAATGGCACTTGGCGGACAATCCGACTGTAACAATGAATGTCCGCTTTCGGGGGAAGGGCTAAAGCGGACATTGAGCGGAAGCTGCCCGGTGTGTGTGTGCCGAAAACCTCTTCCAATACTTCTGTGCTCGCTGGAATACGCTGGCTTGCCTGGAGAAGGTCAGTTTCCAGTCCCTCTCCCTCCGCCAGAGCTGCTAAAGCGCAGCTGTTGCCGACTCTTGCGCAGCAGTAACTGCCGCAGGCTTCCTGGGGCAGGCGGCATGGTGGCCACCATATTCACCGGGCGCTCGTTCAGGCCACGTTCCGCGCGGCGATTTGCACGCGGTGCCTGTGCACGCGATCCTCGTCGACGTCGATGCCAAGGCCCGGACGCTCGATGCCGTCCGCGTGACCTTTGTCGGTGCGGATCGGTTGCGCGGTCACATCCTCGGCGAGCCCGATATGGGTCAGCGTCAAGCCCCAGGCGATGTTGGGGATGACGCAGGCGACGTGCAGCGCTGCCGCGCAGGCGATGCTCGATTCGCCGGTCTTGCAGGAGATATTGACGCTCATCCCGAGGCTGTCGCACAGCCGGCCGGCCTCGACCACCGCGGCGATGCCGCCGAGCTTGATCGCTTTCAGGCTGACGCCGCGCGCGGCCTTGTGTTCGTGATGGCGTCGGATATCGGCGAGCGAATGAATGCCTTCATCGGCGCCGATCGCGATCTCGGGCGCGGTCACGGCGACCGCCGCCATGCCGGCGAGATCGTCGGCCAGCACCGGCTGCTCGAAAAAATCGAGGCCGCAGCCTTGCACCGCGCGCGCATAGGCGATGGCTTGCTGGGTACTAAAGCCCTGGTTGGCATCTGAAGAAATCAGCAGGCCGCCGCCCAGCACTTTGCAGATCGCGCGCGTGCGGGAGGCATCATTGGCAGCCGTGTCGATGCCGACCTTGATCTTGTAGGCGGTGAAGCCGGCTGCTTTCTTTTTTTCGGCGTCGCGCAGGTCGCCGTCGAGATCGCCGCTGCCGACGACGGCCAAGAGCGGCAGGCGGCTGCGTTTTTTTT
>DAIMKK010000204.1:3576-5517 GCA_036721745.1 Pseudolabrys sp.
GGCTTGGCCGTTGCGCGACCGGCGAGATCGAACAGCGCGATCTCGATCGCCGCCTTAGCGCCGTGATTGCCGTACATGCGGCCATCCATGGCAACGAGCGCGCCGGCGATGTCGCCAGGCTCGCGCCCGCGAAGTGCAGGCGCGAGATAATGTACGCCGGCCACGATGCTTTCGAGCGTGTCGCCGGTCATGATCGGCGCCGAGGCGGCCTCGCCCCAGCCGACGAGGCCGTTGTCGGCTTCGATCCGCACCAGCACGTTGTCGGCGCGGCGCACCTCTTCGCCTGCCATGATGACGGGCTTGAGCATCGGCAGGCTGACCGCGATCGGCTCGATCGACTTGATAAGCACAGGGAACTCTTTCCTGCGGCTGCGCCCGCCGTCAATGTTACGTGACAGCGGGCGCGTAGGGTCTGGCGGCGGTCCTACATCTTCTTGATGTGGGCCGTTTCGATAATGTCCCTGAACTGAACGATTTCCTTGTTCACCCGCTTCCAGCAGGCGTCGGCGCCTTGTGCGCGCACCAAGAAGCCGGCCTTGTGCAGCTTGTCCTGGATCTCCTTGGTCTTGAGGACCTTGAGCGTTTCCGCCTCCAGCCACTTGACCGCCTCCGGCGGCGTCTTCGCCGGCGCCAGCAGCGCGCAATCGACCGCGAACACGAAGTCCTTGTAGCCGGCCTGCACCATGGTCGGAACATCGGGCAATTCGGGCCAGCGCTGGTCGCCGGTGACGGCGAGGCAGCGCAGCGTGCCGGCCTTGATGTGCGGCAGCGCCGGCGCGAGCGAGCCGGAGCTTAATTGCACATTGCCGCCGAGCAGCGCGGTGATGGCGTCGCCGCCGCCCTTGAACACGACGTCGGCCAGCTTCGGCAGTTTTTCGGTCGCTTTGAGAAACTCCAGCTGCATTTGCGACGACGTACCGATCGGCGGCGTCGCGCAGTTGTATTTGTCCGGGTTGGCCCGGGCCAGCGCGACGAATTCCTTCATCGTTTTCGCCGGCGAATCGGCTTTCACCGTGAAGGTGTTGGGCGAACTCGCCAGTTCGCACACGGGGACGAAGTCGTCCACCTTGTAGGGCAGTTGGTGATAGAGCGTGACGTTGACCGAGAAGGAATTTGTGATCAGCAGGATGGTGTAGCCGTCAGGGTCGGCTTTGGCGGCATAGCCGAAGCCGATATTGCCGCCGGCGCCGCCGCGGTTTTCCACGATGAAGGTCTTGCCGGTGTTCTGCTGCAGCGCGGCGGTGAGGATGCGTGCGGTGATGTCGGACGGCCCGCCCGGCGTATTGGCCACCACGATCTTGACCGTACGATCCGGATAGTCGGCATAGGCCGAGCGGACGCGCAGGAAGGCCGGCGCGGCGATGCCGGCCGCCAGCACACCGGTACCCTTGATGATCTGGCGCCGCGATGGCGCCGAAATTCCGTTAGGCTTCCTCATGGTCCTCCCCTTATTGTCAGGCAATATTTTCTCGTTAGCGCCCCTACGTATAATAGGGTAAGCTTTTGCGAACATTGGAGCAATGGCGTTGGACGCGGCCGTGCCACGGCCGGCGGCGCCCTCGGTCAAATCACACAAATCCCATGATATTCACAACGGTCCTGACGCGGTCGCTCGAACCATGAATGACATGCAGACGCGCGTGGCGGCTTGGCACGAGATCGTGCTGGCGACGCTCAAGAGCAACAACGTCAAGCTGGTCGTTTACGTCCCCGACAAGGTCTTCACGCCGCTGATCAAGGCGTTGCACGGCGATGCGTTTTTCACCACTTTCGCTTGCACGCGCGAGGAAGAAGCCATCGGCATCGTTACCGGCGCCTGGATGGGCGGCCTGCGCGCGGCGGTGCTGATGCAGACTTCTGGTTTCGCCACCATCCCGAACGCGCTCGCCTCGCTGGTGGTGCCGAGCCAGATCCCGGCGCTGATCTTCGTGTCCGAGCGCG
>DAIMKK010000205.1:0-5504 GCA_036721745.1 Pseudolabrys sp.
GACGAAAGGCGTGTAGTCGGGCGTGACCAGCGGCGGCCAGATCTTGTTGACGATCTTGCCGCCGTTCTCCTCGAAGGTCTGCTGGAAGCCGCCCATCTGCTCGTGGCCGAAGGCGAAGTCCTCAGAGATGGTGACGACCTTCTTGAGCTTGAGTTCCTTGGCCGCGTAGTCGGCCATTGGATGCATGGCCTGCGAGGAGGTTGCCGATGGCCGCAGGAAGTAAGGATTCGGTTTGCGCTGCGTCATATCCTCGGCGCCGGCCAGGCTGAGCATCGGCGTCTTGTGCTGCGCGACATAATCGCTGATGGCGAGCAGTTCGAAAGCGGCGAGCGGCCCGAGGATGGCGTCGACCTTGTCGCGCTCGATCAGCTCCTGTGCCTTGGTCTTGGTGCCGGCCGGATTGCCGCCGGTATCGGTGGAGAGGAATTCGACCTTGCGGCCGGCGAAAGTGTAGTTCTTCTCCTTCAAGTACGTAACGACGCCCTGTTCCATCTGGATGCCGCCCTGCGCCAGCGGGCCGGTCTTGATGGTGAGCAGGCCGAGCTTGAACGGTGCGGCCTGTGCGATGGCCGGCGCCGGGAACTTGAACGTTGCCAGCGCTGTGCCGGCAGCCGTTGCGGCCATAAATTTACGGCGGGTAACTTTGCGAGACATTGTATCCTCCCTCGATCGCCCCTAGCGGGGCTGCACATTTTTGAGCGGCGTCGTGCGGGCATCTTTGACCAGCCTGCACGGGCGAATTCAACACTTAAATCATGAAGCTTCTTTCCGGGCCGCCGTTGCAAGGGTGGCGGACCGAACCAAAGCTATCATCGGCCAATGTATTCCAGTCTGTAAAGCCCGGTTGCGGCGTTGCGCCGCGGCATACAGTATCGCCACTATTGCAGTAGTGGGCATAAGGCGGCCGGCCGTGCTAGAATTGCGATCCGCAAGAACCGCGCTGGCGATCATCGGCGGGGAGCGGCCGCGATGGCCATGAACGGATTTGAGGTCAAGCCATTATCCGGCTCGGTCGGTGCCGAAATTCTAGGCATCGATCTTACCTCGGAGCCTGGCCACAACGTCATCGCCGCCATTCGTCAGACCTGGCTCGAGCACGGCGTGATTTTCTTCCGCGACCAGGATCTGCCGCCGGCGAAATTCTTGAGCTTTGCAAAATGTTTCGGCGGCGTGGTCGAATATCCCTTCATCAAGGGTATCGAGGGATTTCCTGAGATCATTCCGGTCGTCAAGCTTGAGCACGAGACGAAGAATTTCGGCGGCATCTGGCACACCGACACCGCCTATCTCGACATGCCGCCCATGGCCACCATGCTGATCGCGCGCGAGGTGCCGCCCTATGGCGGCGACACGCTGTTCGCGAATATGTATCTGGCCTATGAAACGCTCTCCGCCGGCATGAAGCGGATGCTGGACGGGATGATCGCGGTCAATCATTCGGCCAAAGCCGACGTCACCCGCACGCGTGAGGACCGCGCGCGCGACGGCGCCAAGCCCGAGGTCAAGAAGGAATTCATCAGCGAGCATCCGGTAGTGCGCACCCATCCGGAAACCGGGCGCAAGGCGCTCTACGTCAATATCGGGCACACGGTTCGCTTCAAGGACATGGGCGAGGAGGAGAGCGCGCCGATCCTAAACTTCCTGTTCCAGCACCAGACGCGGCCCGAGTTCACCTGCCGCTTCAGTTGGCGCGTCGGCTCGCTGGCGTTCTGGGATAATCGCTGCGTGCTGCACAATCCGGTCAACGACTACCACGGCTTTCGCCGCGTCATGCACCGGGTGACGCTCGCCGGCGACAAGCCGCGTTGAATTGACTAGATGCCGAGATAGCTCGACTTAATCTCGTCGTTGGCCTTGAGCACTTCGGGTTTGGCCGAATAGACCACCTGGCCCTTGCTCATCACGTGCACGTAGTCGACCAGCTTGAGCGCGAGATGCGCGCTCTGCTCGACCAGCAGGATCGATAGACCTTCTTCCTTCAGCTTGCCGATCGCTTCCCATAGGCCCTGAATGATGATCGGCGCCAGCCCTTCCGACGGCTCGTCCATGATCAGGCAATCGGGGTTGGTCATCAGCGCGCGGCCGATCGCCAGCATCTGCTGCTCGCCGCCCGACAACGTCTTGGCGCGCTGATTGCGGCGCTCGTGCAGGCGCGGGAACAGTTTGTAGACACGGTCGAGATTCCAGCCATGGCGGTCGGGGTGGCGCTCGGCCACCAGCAGGTTTTCCTCCACGCCGAGCGTCGGAAACACCCGGCGACCCTGCGGCACCAGCCCCATGCCGCTGCGCACCGTCTCGAACGAGGATTTCCCGGTGATGTCGTCGCCCTTGAACATGATCTTGCCGCGGCGCGGCGGATTGAAGCCGACGATCGAATTCACCAGCGTCGACTTGCCTACGCCGTTGCGCCCGAGCAGGCCCAGAATTTGTCCTTGCTCCAATTGCAATGACAATCCCTGGAGGACGTAGGCATCCCCGTAATAAGTGTGAATGTCCTGGACTTCGAGAATCGCCATAACTCAATCAGTCCCCAGATAAATTTCTTGGACTCTTTTACTGTCGTGGATTTGCTCGGGCGTGCCGGTCTCGAGGACTTCGCCGAAATGCAGGACGGAAATCTGATCGGCCACGTCGAACACCACGTCCATGTCATGTTCGATCAAGAGGATCGCCAGAGCAGGGTCGAGCTTCATCAGGAACTCGGCCATCTCGGTGGATTCGCCCGACGACAGGCCGGCGGCCGGCTCGTCCAAGAGCAAAATCTTCGGATCGCTGGCGAGCCCCAGAACAATCTCGAGCTGGCGCTGCTCGCCGTGCGACAGATTGCGAACCTCGACATCTTTTCGGTCGAGGAACCCGGCGTTTTCGAGCAGTTGGTAAGCCTTGTCGTAGACGTCTTTGTACGACGACAAAAACCGCCACATCACGAATTTCGACCGCCGCAGGCCCTTGATCGCCAAAAGAACATTGTCGAGCACGGTCAATTTCGGAAACAAACTCGTGACCTGAAACGTGCGCGCCATGCCGAGCGCGGTGCGCTGGTGGCTCGGCCAGCTGGTCACATCCTGGCCGAACAGAATGATGTTGCCGGCAGTCGCGGGGAAGATCCCGGTTATCACATTGAACAGCGTGGTTTTTCCGGCGCCATTCGGGCCGATGATGGCCTTGCGGTCGCCCGGCATAATTTTGAGCGTGACGTCGCGCACGGCTTGCAGGCCGCCGAAACTCTTGCATAGGCCTTTCAATTCGAGAACGGGTACGTCGCTGCTCACGCTTGCAATTCTCTGTCCGGTCGAAGGAAATGGCCGGGGCTCGGGCGAACGAGCCCCGGCATGGGTTGGCGTTATTCGCAGAACTTGCAGGGCGGGTAGTCGCGGTCATAGACCGGATGCGCCAGGAACTTGGCCTTACCCTCGGTCCAGAACTGGGAGACCTTCGGGTAGGTCTTGATCACGGTGTTCCAGAGCTCGTCCTTCTCGTAGCCGAACATCTTCTTCTTCTCGACCTTCTTGATGTAGACGTTCTCGATCGGGTTGCGCATGTCGTCGAGCTCGACCGGCCCGCGCGGCGCGTCGAGTTTGATGCTCGCCATGATCTTGATGAACTCTTCCGGCCCCGGATATTTCCCGCCGGCCTTCGTGATCGCTTTGTCGATCCACATGGCGGTGGTGTAGTTGTTTTCCGAGTAGTAGCCCGGGACCTTGCCGTACTTGGCGCGGTAGGCCTTCACGAAGGTCTGGTTGGCGGGCGTATCGATCGCCGCGCTGTAGTGCAGCGCCGACACGTCGCCGATCACTTCGTCGCCCATGAAGGGGAGCACGAACTCGTCGTAGCTCACGCCGCTGCCAAGAATCTTCGTCTTGTTGCCGGCCGCGCGCAGCTGCTTGGGGAATTGCAGAGCCATCGGGCCGACCATGGTGGTAAAGATGCCGTCGGCGTCGGCCTTGAAGGTCGGGATATAGGGCCCGAAGTCCTTGGTGCCGAGCGGCGGCCAGATTTTCTGAATGACCTTGCCGCCGCAGGCTTCGAACGCGGACTGGAAGCCGCCCGCCGTTTCGTAACCGAAGGCATAGTCGGCGGCGATGATGATGACTTTCTTGAAGCCGTTGTCGCAAGCCCACTGTCCGAGCGGGTGATGCGGTAGCGATGAGCTCCAACTGGTACGCATGAAATATGGATACTTGCTGAGCTGGCGTTGCGTCAGGTCGTCGGCCGACGAGACCGAGGAAATGTACAACGTCTTCTCAGCAGTGCTAACCGGCGCCAGCGCATAGCCGGTAGAGGCGAGCAGGCCGCCGATGAACATGTGCACATGGTCTTGCAGGATCAGCTTCTTGGCCTTGGTGACGCCGGCGTCGGGCTTGCCCTGGTCGTCCTCGACGATGAATTTGACGTCCATGCCGCCGAGCTTGTTGTTGTGTTCGGCGAGATAGAGTTGGAAGCCGTCGACCATGTCTTTGCCGACCTGCGCGAAGATGCCGGTCACCGGCGCGATGTAGCCAATGCGCAGTTCCTCGGCGTTGGCCGGCGCGGCCGCGGCAAGACCGAGCGCGAGACAACTACCGAGCAGCAATTTTTGCAGTTTATTTTTCATTGTCGTCCTCCCTTGTTGCCTTGACCTTCCCGACGCGTGTCAGGAAGGCTTCGATGCCAGTTTCTTCGAACTGTCGCCTTTGCCTTGAGATGCGAGCCGCTGCCGCCAGCGCGACGGGATGCCCATCAGGCCCATCGGTAGATAAAGAATTGTCAGCACGTAGACGCCGCCGAGCGCGTACTGCCACCACGGCACCAGCGTCGAGAGATATTCGCGCAAGCCGAACACGATGGCCGTGCCGATGGTGGCGCCGACCAGCGTGCCGGCACCGCCCAGCACGACCATTAGCAGCGAATCCACCGAGGTGGTCAGCACCACGGTTTCCGGGCTGACATGACCGTTGGTATGCGCCCACAGCACGCCGGCCAAGCCGCCGAAGCCGCCGGCGATGATGAAGGCGATGTATTTGTGCAGCCAGGTGTTGTAGCCGAGGATCTGCATGCGCAATTCACGCTCGCGGATGCCCGCCAGGCTTTGGCCAAACGGCGAACGCACCAGCACGTACATCAGCACCATGGATACGGCGAAGAACGCGAACACCAGATAGAAGAAGGTCACCTCATTCGATAGATCGAGGCCGAAACTCGGGCGCCCGCTGATATTGATTCCGTTGTCGCCGCCGGTGAGCGAATTCCAGCGATAGGCCAGGCCCCAGACGCATTGGCCAAGCGCGAGCGTGATCATCAGGAAATAAACGCCGCCGGCGCGAATGGCGAACAGCCCGAACAGCGCCGCCAAGGCCGCGCCGAGCAGGATACCGAGCACCACCACCAGCCAGAAATCCCAGCCCATGCCGACATGAAATTTAGTGGCCAGCACCGCGGTGAGATAGGCGCCGACGCCGAAATAAGCCGCTTGTCCCATCGAGGACATGCCGGTGTAGCCGAGCAGCAGGTCGACGCTCATGGCG
>DAIMKK010000206.1:0-5491 GCA_036721745.1 Pseudolabrys sp.
CCCAGCAACATCGCCACGATCCAGGGAACGCCGAGAGCGGCATGCGCGGCAAACGCGGTTACGGCCGCGGTGATCAGCACGCCGATCGTCGCGAGCACGACAATCGTGATCCATACCTTTTTCAAGACGTCGAACCGCAGCGATGCGCCGCCGTCGAAAAGAATGTAGCTCGCCCCGAATAGAAGAATGATTTGATAGAGCGCCGAATCGGACTTGATGTTGATCAGACCCAACACCGCCGGGCCGATCGCCATGCCGACAAGCAAGAACAAAGCGATATCGGGAACCTTGATCTTCCCGGCCACAAAGCCGGTGACAGTGCCAATGGCGAGAATGAGGCCGCCGGAAAGCAAAGTGTGTTTGGCAATTTCGATGGCGGCCGACGATTCCACGACTCCCCCCTAATTAGGTAGTGGCGCGGCCATTCTTATTTTTCAGCGCCAGCGCGCAAGATGCTGCCCGACACCCTATGAAATGACAAGGTCGTGCAACCTTCCGGGCGCCCGGACGTTAAATCATGCCGCTTCGCGGCACATCCGCGAAGCACCAGCATTGACAGGGGCTTGCGATGGCTGCCCGCGACAAGAAAGCGTTCAAGAGAGCGATGTTGCGTGTGTCGGCCGGCGTATTCGCCATCGGCCTGCTGACGTTCGCTTCGCTTGCGCCGGCGTCGGCGCAGGGCATATTCGAGCGCATTTTCGGCGGCTTGCGCCACGCCGTCGGAGCGCCGGCTGGATTACCGGCCAATATCCAAGCCTTCGCCGATCCGTTTACCGGCACGAGAAACGCGCCCTCGCAGCGGGCCGAAGCCGGCCCGGCGAGCGGCTACTGCGTGCGCACCAACGACGGCTTTTACTTCCCGGTGCAAGCGCGTGCCGGCGTGAGCGCGGCCGTGACCTGTCAAACGCTCTGTCCGGCAAGCCCGACGCGGCTTTATTCCGGCAGTGGCATTGATCACGCAGTCGCCGGCGACGGCAGCCGTTATGCCGATCTCGATACCGCGTTCCTGTACCGCAAACAACTGGTCGCCGGCAGTACCTGCAACGGCCGCGATCCGTTCGGCTTGGCGCGCGTGGACGTGGATACCGATCCAACGCTGCGGCCGGGCGACATTGTGGCGACCAGGACCGGGCTAGTGGCGTTCACCGGCATGAAAGACCGGGTCGCGAGCTTTACGCCGCTCGACGATTATCGCGGCATACCGCGCAGCACCCGTGACAAGTTGTCCGGCGTGAAGATCATGCCGCCCAATCCCGGCGCGCCGAAAATGGCGTCTGTCACGATGGCGCCGAGCACCCGCATGGTCGAGGGCGATCGCCGCAGCGCTCAGCTCGCGAGATAGCCGGCCACTTCCTCGCCCAGCGACAGCGACGACGTCAGCCCCGGCGACTCGATCCCGAACATCTGTACCAGCCCCGGCAGACCATGCTGCGCCGGCGTATCGATCATGAAATCCCCTTGTGGTTCGCCCGGCCCGTTGAGCTTGGGCCGGATGCCGGAATAATCCGGCGATAAGCTGCCGTCCGGCAGGCCGGGCCAGTAGGTGCGGATGCGCTCGTAGAACAGAGCGGCGCGCGCAGGATTGACGTCGTACTGCTCGCGCTCGACCCATTCGACGTCCGGCCCGAAGCGCATGCGGCCGGCGAGATCGAGCGTGACATGCACGCCGAGCCCACCCACGATCGGCGTCGGATAGATCAGCCGCGCGAACGCCGGCTTGCCCGCGAAGGTGAAATAATTGCCCTTGGCCAGCACCAGCCGCGGCACGCGCGTTGCCGGATAATCGGCCATGGCGCGCGCCACGGATTGCGCGCCGAGCCCCGCGCAATTGGCCACCGCGTCGAAGGAAAATTCGCCGCCGCCGCTGCCGCCGAACGAGACCTGCCACTGCCCGTTTTTGCGCTTGGCGCCGTCGACCTTCGTGTTGAAAGCGATGGCGCCGCCGGCGTCCTCGAGATCGCCGCGCAGCGCCAGCATGTAGCGGTGGCCGTCGATGATGCCGGTTTCCGGCGAATGCAGCGCGCCGATGCAGGCGAGCTCCGGCTCCATCGCGCGGGCCGCATTGCCGCCGATCAATTCCAGACCTTCGACGCCGTTGATGCCGCCTTGCACCTCGATCTGCCCGATCTTGTCGAGCTCCGCCTGGTTGGTGGCGACGATGAGCTTGCCGCATTTGCGGTGCGGCACGCCGTGCGAGGCGCAGAATTCGTAGAGCCAGCGCCGCCCACGCACGCAGTGACGCCCGCGCAGCGTGCCGGCGGCGTAGTACATGCCGCCGTGGATGACTTCGCTGTTGCGCGAGGAAATGCCGGTGCCGATGGCGTTCGCCGCCTCGGCCACCACCACATCGTGGCCCTTGCGCGCGGCCGCGCGCGCCACCGCCAGCCCGACCACGCCGGCTCCAATTACCAGGACTTGCATGCGGGCGTTCTGTCTCGACGGCGTTGGCAGTAAACGCTCATGGAACTGCCATTAATCCATCATTTGCACAAGAATAGCCGTGATTGTTATTGGCATGGGACCTTGACCGGGCGCGGTGCTCAGGCAAATTCATGCGGATTCGAAGCAAAAAAGGCGGGACCAAACGATGCGCAAAACGGCATTGAAATGGGGGACAATCGCGCTTGTTACGGTCCTTGGCGCCGTAATTGCGGGGCCGGCAGCAGCCGCCTCCTGCCACAATACCGGCAGCTACGAGAATTGGCTTGCGCAGTTCAAGAAGGACGCCGCCGCGCAGGGCATCTCGCAGCGCGTGATCGCCGAAGCATCGCCCTCCATGACGTTCGATCCGGCGATCGTGCGCCGCGACCACGGCCAAGCCGTGTTCAACCAGACCTTTTTGCAATTCTCCGACCGCATGGTGGGCGGCGACCGCATCCCCAATGGCCTCGCCAAGATCAAGAAGCACGCCGCGCTGTTCGCGCAGATCGAGAAGAAATACGGCGTGCCGGCGCCGGTGCTCGTCGCTTTCTGGGGCCTGGAGAGCGACTTCGGCGCCAATTTCGGCAACTACAAAATCCTCAGCGCGATCGCCACGCTCGCCTATGACTGCCGCCGCCCCGACTTCTTCCGCACCCAATTGTTCGATGCGCTACGCATCATCGAGCACGGCGATCAGACCGTCGACAGCATGATCGGCGACTGGGCCGGCGAATTCGGCGGCTTGCAGTTCACCGCGTCCGACTATCTCAAGAACGCCGTTGATTTCGACGGCGACGGCCGCCGCGATCTGATCAACAGCATCCCCGACACGCTCGCCTCCGGCGCCAACTTCCTGGTCAGCCTCGGCTGGCAGCGCGGCCAGCCCTGGCTGCAGGAAGTGCGCGTGCCGCAAACTTTGCCCTGGGACCAGGCGGACCTCGCCATCAAGCATCCGCGCTCGCAATGGGTAGCCTGGGGCGTGAAGGCCGCGCACGGTTCGCTGCCGTCAGACGATCTGCCGGCCTCGATGATCCTGCCTATGGGCCGCCGCGGCCCGGCGTTCCTCGTCTACCCGAACTTCCAAGCCTTCCTTGGCTGGAATGCGGCCTATGTTTATTCCACCACGGTGGCCTATTTCGCCACCCGGCTTGCCGGCGCGCCGACGGTGGACCACGAGGGCGCCAAGACCGTGCAGACACTTTCGCCGCAGCAAGTCATGGACTTGCAACGACTGCTGATCAAACAGGGCTACGAGGGCGTCGGCGAGGTCGACGGCAAGGTCGGTTCCGGCACCCGCGCCGCGGTCAAAAAGGCGCAGATGAAGCTTGGGCTGCCGGCGGATTCCTATCCGACCGCCGAGTTGATCGAGCGTCTGGGCCGGGGCGCCACCCGCTAGCTCCACAACCGCGCCGTCCGCGGCATTCAATCCCGCTCACGATATCGCGAGCCGGCCGCAGGTTTGGCGGCGGCGGCGCGTTGATATTGATGGAGGGGGCGGGGACGGTGGAGGAGATTCCGTCATGCCGAAATTTTCCGGTTGCCTGATGGCCGCATTGCTGGCGAGCGCCTTGGCGATGCCGGCAAACGCCGCGCAGCAAATAGGTCATGGCGGTAGTGGCGGCCATGCCGCGCCAGCCCGAGCCGCGGGAGGCGGCGGACACTCGTTCGGAGGCGGAGGTGGTGGGCATTCCTTCAGTCGACTCGGCGTCGGAGGCGGCGGCCACACGGCGATCCGCAGTTTTACACCGCACGTCGGCGGCCGAACCTTTACGCCGCGGGTCGGAGGCCGCTCGGCCAACTTCGCGACCGTGCACCGTGGCACAACTTTCAACCGTTCCGTTCTTCGATCGCAACGGCTGAACCGGCTGGCGCAGCCGAATTCCACCATTCGCACGCTGCGGAATACCACCGCCGTGCAGACCAATGCCCAGCGCAGCCTGCGCCGTAACGGCACCGCCGGCATCACGACGCAAGCGGCGCGGCAACGCCGCTTCGCCTCGCGCTTCGCGGCGCGCACAGGCAATGCCAGTTTCGCAAACATCGCCGCGCATCGGGCCTGGCGGCGTGGCCTGCGCGCCGGATTCGTTGGCTGGTACGGGCCGGTGTTCTGGCCTTACGCCTATTCCGACATTTTCGACTACGCGTTCTGGTCCTACGGCTACGACGACGGCTACTGGGACTATGCCTATGACAATTTCATCGACGGCCTGTTCTGGGGCGAGGCCGGTCCGCCGGACGACTACGCCTATGCTGGGCCGGCCGCGCCGCGCACCCTCCGCGTGACCTATGCCGGCGTGCAAGAACTGTGCAAGCAGCCCGGCACCGGCATCACCGCCTGGCCCTATGCGGAGATCGAACGCAAAGTCGGCCTGAACGCCGATCAGAAGCAGTTGCTTGACGGCGTGCGCAAGGCCGGCGGTGACGCCGCCGTTACGTTCAAGGTCTCGTGCCCAGCGGAAAACATGTTCCCGCTGACGCCTCCAGGGCGGCTGACCGCGATGACCGGGCGGCTGCAGGCAACGCTCGATGCAGTGACGATCGTTCAGCCCGCGCTCGACAAATTCTACAATTCGTTGAGCGACGAGCAGAAGGAGCGCTTCAACGCGATCGGCCCCAAACGGCCGACCAGCAATCCGGAGACCGCCGCCGCCCTGCCGCAGGACAGCAAGAGCTGCTCCGAGGCGAAACCCGGCCTCGCCAATCTGCCGATCGAAAAGATCGCGGACGTGGTCAAGCCGACCGACGCGCAGCAGGGCGTCTTCAAGCAATTGCAGGACGCCACCGGTAAGGCGGTCTCGCTCCTGCAAGCGGCCTGCCCGGAGGACGTGCCGCTCACCCCGCCCGGACGGCTGGCGGCGATGGAGAAGCGGCTGCAGGCGATGGTCGAGGCGGCCAAGACGGTGAAGCCAGCGCTCGACGGCTTCTATGCCTCGCTCAGCAACGAGCAGAAGGCTCGCTTCGACCGCATCGGGCAGCAACTGGCGCAACCGGCCGGCTGATCGCCGGTGCGTGAAGCGAAAAGGGCGGCCGCCCCGGCCGCCTTTTTTGTTTTCACCCCCCACTCATACGG
>DAIMKK010000207.1:0-5484 GCA_036721745.1 Pseudolabrys sp.
ACAATATTTCTCGCGATTTCGACGGAAAAAACGCGCGCGATTGCGTTCGTCTTTCGATTAGTTTTTAAAGCAAAAGTCGGATTCGGTATTTAGCGTTAAACGATCGTTACCCGTGCCGCCTATACGTCTTCCGGCTTGTCGACGTACCGCAGCCCCGCTTTCGCCAGCCCCTCGCGCATATTATACATGTCGAGGCTGAGTTCGCCCGCGGCCAGCCGCTTGCGCTTGCCGTTCTCGTCGTCCATGCGCTTTTGCGCCTTCTGCGCGGTGTCCACCGCCAGCTTTTTCGGAATGATGACGACACCGTCGTCGTCGGCCACCACCACGTCGCCCGGCTCGACGTTGACGCCGGCGCACACCACCGGAATGTTAACGGCGCCGAGGGCCGCCTTGACCGTGCCTTTGGCGGAGATCGCCTTCGACCACACCGGAAAGCCCATCTCCTTGAGCGGCTTGACGTCGCGGCAGCCGGCGTCGATCACGAGCCCGATCACGCCGCGCGCGACCAGCGCGGTCGCCAGCAATTCCCCGAACATGCCGTCGGTGTTGTCGGACGTGCAGCCGACCACCAGCACGTCGCCCTTCTGGCACTGCTCGACCGCCACGTGGATCATCCAGTTGTCGCCCGGCTGCGCCAGCACGGTGACCGCCGGCCCGCCGATCGAAGCGCCGGCCCAGATCGGCCGCATATGGGGCTTCATCAGGCCGGAGCGCCCGAGCGCCTCGTGCGCAGTGGACACGCCGGCGGCGGCGAGCGTGCCGATGGCGTTGGGATCGGCGCGTTTGATGTTGCGGACGACGACGGGCTTCATTTCAGAATCTCCTCCACCGTGGGGAATAGCCGCTGATAGGCCTCGCCATAGGTCATCGGCACGCCAGTGTTACGGCTGCCCTGGATGCCGCGGTTGAGTGCGACCCGCTCATAATAAGCCCACAAATGTTTTTGTGCGGCTAGGATTTGGAACGCTTTGTATTTCTGCTCCCATACCTCGTCGATCTTGAGAATGAGGTTGGGCTTGTAGTTGCACATTTCCGGCTGGTGGGGCTCGAACAGGAACACCGGCGGCGCTGAATATTTGTACTTGGCGCCCGGCTTGTGACCCATGGCCTGCGCCACCACGCGGGTTTCCTGCGCGAAATGCGCGGCGTTGGGATGATCGAAATTGTAGGGGTCCTCGAGCGCGTGGCTGAGCACGAAAGACGGATTGAGCTCGCGGTAGATATCGACCGTGCGTTCGAAATGCTGCTCGTTGAGTTTCAGCGGATAGTCGCCGCAATCGAAGAACTCGATCTCGGCGCCGAGCAAGGCGGCTGCGCGCTCGGCCTCGTCTTTGCGGCCGGCTTTGACCTTTTCCAGCGTGGCGCCCGGCTCCTTCCAGGCGAACTGGCTTTCGCCGCGCTCGCCGAACGACAGGCACACGATCTTGACGCGATATCCGCGTTTGGCGTGCAGCGCGATGGCGCCGCCCGCCCGCCAGACGAAATCGCCCGGATGGGCGGTGATGACAAGCCCGGTTTTGTTTTCCGCCATGGACCTAAGAACTCCCTTTATCCGTGAGGATTCTTTAGACTAAATAGAGTCCCAAAAGAAAGCCTATCCCCCATGCCCGCCGCGACCACGCTCCGCATCGCCATCGGCGATTATCCGGACACGCTGCCGCTCAAGCGCGGCGAGATCGTCTCGCCTTGGCTCAAGCTCGATTTCGTCGAGGTCAAGCCGATGCACAAGGCGTTCAAGCCGATGGTGCGGGAGCACGCTTACGATGCCAGCGAAATGGCGCTGGTCACCTATCTGCAGGCGAAGGTCTACAACAAGGGTCTGCGCCTGCTGCCGGCCGCGATGCTGGCGCGCTTTCAGCACGGCTGCATGCTGTTCAACGCCGAACGCGGAAAGCTCGATCCCGCCAAACTGGCGGGCTGCCGCATCGGCGTGCGCGCCTATAGCCAGACCACCGGCGGCTGGCTGCGCGGCATCCTCGCAAACGACTATGCGGTCGATTTTTCCCACGTGCAGTGGGTGACCTTCGAGGACGGCCATGTGGCCGAGGCCAAGGAGCCGCCCGGCGTGATCCGCGCGCGCGCAGATCAGGACATGACGAAAATGCTGATCGACGGCGAGCTGGATGCCGCGATCTACGGTGCCGAGCTGCCCAAAGATCCGCGGCTGCAAAGCGTCATCCTGGACCCGGTTGCGGCGGCGCAGCGCTGGTACGGCCAATACGGCCTGGTGCCGGTCAACCATATGGTGGTGGTGAGGCGCTGGCGCACGCGAACCCGCAAGCCGTCGCCGAACTCTACCGGCTCTTGGAAGCGGGCAAGAAGGCGTCCGGGCTACCGGCCCCAGGCGAGATCGATACCGCTCCGTTCGGCAAAGAGGCCAATCGCCCCTGCCTCGAGCTGTTGATCTCCTACGCGGTCCAGCAGGGCTTGATTCCGCGCCGGCTCACGGTCGATGAGCTTTGGTAGAAATATTTTAAGGTCCCTAAAAACCATAACGGGCAGACCGTCGTCTGCCCGTCACAAGCTCTCGGATCCATTTCCGGGCCGCGCGCGTGAGCGCGCAAACACGGTACCCAGTTACTGAGAGCCAGGACCGGCAAACATGGACCACGAATACTGCAAGCAGCACCCACGTCCCATGCCCGCTCCGGTCATGGCGGCCATCCGTGTCCGGCGTGAGCCGAAGATCGCTGACCTGGAGGTAAGCCTATCCGCCCCCGCGCATGTGGCAAGCGCGGATTTTTCGGCGATGTGAACTGCGGGGATAATATTATGCCGATCGGCATGAAACGTGCGGCCTATGCGGACATGTTCGGGCCCACCACCGGCGGCCGCGGGCGGCTGGCCGACACCGATCTCATCGTTGAGGTCGAAAAAGATTTCACCGTCTATGGCGAAGAGGTGAAGTTCGGCGGCGGCAAGGTGATCCGCGACGGCATGGGCCAGTCTCAAGTCACCAACAAACAGGGTGCGGCCGATACCGTCATCACCAATGCGCTGATCGTCGATTACGGGGGCGTCGTTAGGAGCGCCGCGTCACGGGGCGGAAATGCGGCCGGGCTAAGACATATTGGCCGGTAAGGGAAACGGCGAAGCCAAAGCCCCTGCGTATAAGGTCGACCACTCCCAGTTTCGGCGCCATGCCCTGGAAATCACCCACAAAAGCGTAGCGGACCCCGGCGCGGTCGAGTTTGCGTGCGACCCTTACCAAAATTTCGCGGGCGCGCGGTTTCTGCTGTGCATCGAGATGGGCAAGCGACCTGACTAATTTTTGATGCTCGTATTCGACGAGATCCCAAAAAGTGAGTCCGGTCGCGCCGTGGCGCACAATACGGTCGACAAAATTTTCCAGCGTCCAGATCGACGGGTCGTAGACGCCAATGCTGAATGTGAATTTGGGCCGCCTGCGCTCGCCACGGCGTGCGGCAGCAGCACGAATGCGGTCCATGGTTTGGAATACTTTGTCGACGCGCACCGGCTTGCGTACGCTTCACATCATCTCGGTATCGTCGCTGTCCAGGCTGATCTGAACCCTGGAGAATCGGGACAGCAGCTCCACTTCTTCGTCGGAATAGTTTTTGGCGAGATTGGTGATGATGAGTGTGCGGAAGCCGCGCTCGATGATGCGCCCGCACATGTCCATCCACTGCGGATGATACGTTGTTTCGCCGTGGCCGTTGACGTGGACATCCGCCTTGGGCCCGATTTGATCAAGGAGCGCGATCGCGCGATCGAAAACGGCGGGTTTCATCTCTACCCCGCGGTAGTCGGGCGACGAGACCATGCAATAGTCGCAACGCAAGTTGCACTTTTCGTTGATGTCGATGCGGAAATATTTGATCGGCAGCGTTTTGAGAACGTCTTTTTCGCCTGCCCGTCTCACCATCGCGCCGACGCGCCGTTTTAACACGTCGACCGGGACGGTCTTGCGGATGTGGCACTGCTGGCAAGCTGTCTGCAGTTGCCCGTTGAGCAGCGATTCCCGCAAGGCGCGGAACTCTTCATTGTTCCTGATCGCGCCGACTTGCGAGGCCTGGTCGAGTTTCGCCAGCGAATGAAATCGACAACAGGGACGGACGTCGCCGCCTGCCGATATCTCGACGTAGTTCCAGGGATCGAGACAATCGCGCGTCATCGGCGCGGCCAAGACCAAAGGATTAGCGGGCTCAGCCGGTCGGCCCATCGGTGCATGCTCTAAAGTGAAGCGTTCCGGCACTCACGTGCAAACTTATCGCGAAAAATGTAAAAGCAAGTGAGGCGAACGATCCGTTGTCAATATCATAGGCGCAATATACTCACAAGTCGGCGCAGAATCTTGGGTATTGGGGCACAAAGCATGCAGTGGCTGCGCGCCGTGTATTCGCTACTCATTGCCTGCCACAACGTTCCGCTACGCGCAGCTTGTTAAAATCTATGGACGTGAGCCGGGTGGCGAGCGCCGCTATAGCCCGCCCGCGTGCATCGGTGCCGTACCGAATGCGGTATATGGCGATCCCGATCCAAAACATATCAGCACGTCATTTGCCGAGCGCAGCAATCTCAATATGCGAATGGGAATGCGCAGATTTACGAGGCATACGAATGCCTTTTCAAAAAAGGTCGAGAACCACGCTTATGCCGTCGCGATCTACTTCATGCATTACAATTTTGTGCGCATTCATCAAACGCTTAAAGTCTCGCCCGCAATGGCGGCTGGCGTGACCGACAAGCTTTGGGAAATGTCTGATATGGTGAAGGTGCTAGAAGCTTACGAAATGCAAGAGAAGCTGGATTAGGTGCGCAGCGGTTGTTTGGCTTAATGAGTGTCGGCAACGGCGAGATAGGAGGTCATGATGGCAAACTGGTGGGAAATCTCCGAGCAAGAACACCGCAGCATCGTGAGGGAGCGCCTTACTTCAATTGACAACACCTTGAAAAGAATCAATCGCTATCTGGACATGGTTGTCATCGCTATAATCGTGGCTTTCGCTTATGCACTCTGGCATCGTTATGGATCATGAATGGCTGCCGAACATATGACTCAGATCATTGCGGGAGAGCTTCTAAACGAAATTGAGCGTATCGCGCCGGAAACCATCTCCAATGGTTTTCTGGAAGAGGTCCGCCCAAAACTGGCCGGTGAACCGAATTGGACATTTCATTGGGCTAAGTTTGAAAAAGGCGATGAAAAATTCTCTGCCGATCTTGCTGAGTTAAGGACACGCAAGCCAATGGTTGATTGGAGCGGCGTTATGAGAACGCTCCGCCGCTAACCACTACGTGTCACAACTCACTACCGTCTTATTCTGTCTGAATTTAGTCCTATTTCAAACTAAGCCACCACCCGCGCTTGACAGGACTATATTCATAGGAGTATAATCTCCATCGTCCGATCCACCGAGGGCGCTCTCATGAAGCGTGATGTTGGCGGGATCGGATGCGGCGCCCGCGGGATGAACGCACCCCCCAAGCTCCCGGGCGGCGCCGGGGCTCCGCCCGCAGGCA
>DAIMKK010000208.1:0-5477 GCA_036721745.1 Pseudolabrys sp.
ATCGGCGTCTTCACCTTGGAGACGCTCAAGGACCGCAGAACCTCGAAGCCCGACATGTCGGGAAGGTTCAGATCCAAGAGGATGATGTCGTAGTCGTAGAGCTTGCCGAGATCGACGCCTTCTTCCCCCAGATCGGTGGTGTAGACGTTGAAACTCTCGGATTTGAGCATCAGCTCGATCGATTGAGCGGTCGCGCTGTCGTCTTCAATCAGTAAAACGCGCATGCCAGTCCCCTATCTCGCCGCAACCGGGCCTTTGGTCTGTGCCGCAAAGGCGGCGAGGCTGAAAAAACGCTGTGGGACAAACCGATTCGACACTATGCGGACATGGTTAACAAAACCTGATTCTCTCATGCAAGTGTGCCGTAGGCAAATTAGCCCGAATCGGCGTAAGATATTGTCAGAGAGTGGTTTTTTGGCCACGTGCCGTCTCATGTCCAGGTTTAAGAATCGGCTCTAACCGATTCAATCGACTCGCCCCTTCCGTCCTGGCCGGGCGAAACGCAGCCTCTGAGTCCCATGGACGATGACCCAATGATTAACGACGCGGGTAAACACTCCGTTAAAGTCGTCGAAACGAAGGTAAGCCTAAGGGCTGGTGAATGCGGGTTCCTGGACGTTAACCGGGGAAGCGCGCTTGTGGGCGCGCCGGCATGCTGATGAAGGCGCTGGCCGAACAGATCGCCGACCTCGACAGCGCGGAGATTTATGGCCGAATCGTCGGCGTGCGCGGGCTGATGGTGGAGGTCGCCGGCCCCATCCACGCCATGTCGGTCGGCGCGCGGCTTTCGATCGAGACCGGCGTCGGGCCGGAAATCCCTTGCGAGGTCGTAGGCTTCCATGGCGGCCATGCGCTCGCCATGCCATTTGCCGCGCTCGACGGTGTGCGGCGCGGTTGCCGCGCGGTGGTTGCGACTGCCGCCGGCAATATCCGTCCGTCCGAGCGCTGGCTCGGCCGCGTGGTCAATGCTATGGGCGAGCCGATCGACGGCTTGGGCGCGCTGCCGCCGGGTCCGGCGCCGTACCCATTCCGCTCGCCGCCGCCGCCGGCGCATGCCCGTATGCGGGTCGGTGAGCCGCTCGACCTCGGGGTGCGGGCGCTTAATACCTTTCTCACGGTCTGCCGCGGCCAGCGCATGGGCATCTTCTCAGGTTCCGGCGTCGGCAAATCGGTGCTTTTGTCCATGCTGGCCCGCAACGTGTCGGCCGACATTTCGGTGATCGGCCTGGTCGGCGAGCGCGGCCGCGAAGTGCAGGAATTCTTGCAGGACGATTTGGGCCCGGCGGGCCTGGCGCGTTCCGTGGTGGTGGTATCCACGTCCGACGAACCGGCGCTGATGCGCCGTCAAGCGGCCTATCTGACCCTGGCGATCGCGGAGTATTTCCGCGACCTCGGCAAAGACGTGCTGGTGTTGATGGACTCGGTCACCCGTTTCGCCATGGCGCAGCGCGAGATCGGGCTTTCCGCCGGCGAGCCGCCGACCGCCAAGGGCTATACGCCGACCGTATTCACCGAACTTCCGCGATTGCTCGAGCGCGCGGGGCCCGGCACCGAAGCCGGCACCATCACCGGCATCTTCAGTGTGCTGGTGGACGGCGACGACCACAACGAACCGGTGGCGGACGCCGTGCGCGGCATTCTCGACGGCCATATCGTTATGGAGCGAGCCATCGCCGAGCGCGGGCGCTACCCAGCCATCAACATCCTCAAATCGATTTCCCGCACCATGCCGCGGGCGGCGGAGGCGGCCTACCTGCCGGTCATCAACCGGGCGCGCCAGGTAATGGCGACCTATGCGGACATGGAGGAATTGATCCGGCTCGGGGCCTATCGGACCGGCTCGAGCGCCGAGGTGGACGAGGCGATCGCCCTGCACAAACCGCTGGAGGCCTTCCTGAGCCAGCTTAAGGAAGAATCAACCAGTATGGCGGAGGGATATCAACGGCTTGAGCAAATCCTGCAGGCGAAAGAAACCGAAAACTAACGTTATTGGGCCACAGTTGCCCCGCTTGAAAGGTCCGGGACGCCCGTGCGGTGCGGCTGTATTGCCGCGCATGGGTGCAAATTCGGGGCTTCGGGGGAGTATTTAGTCGATGAAGTCACGCGAAACCCTTATCCGCCTGAAGAAGTTTCAGGTCGACGAGAAGCGGCGCAAGGTTGCTCAGATCGAGACCATGATCGCCGAGTTCGATCGCATCGCGGCCGAGCTCGACCGCGAGATCAAGACCGAGCAGGAACGAGCCGGCATCCACGATCCCGCCCATTTCGCCTATCCGACCTATGCCAAGGCCGCGATCGGCCGGCGCGAGAACCTGCACCGCTCGGCCGGCGAGCTCAAAGCCCAGCTCGACGACGCCAAGGCCGTGCTGGGCGAGGCGTTCGAGGAGCTCAAGAAGGTCGAGATGCTCGACGAGCGCGACCACGCGCGCGAGCAGGCCGAGGAGAATGCGCGCGAGCAGGCCGAACTCGACCGCATCGCGGCCATGCGCTTTTCCACCGGCGGCGCGCACGCGTAAAGGCGCGCCGGCCGAATTCACTGGCGTTCGTAAAAGATGGCGGGATCGCATTCCTTGGCGATATCCCGGCACAACACTTTATCGGCCTTGAACAACTGCACCTTGAGGTGCTTTTCCAATTTTGTATCGAGCACGCTCAGCGCAATGACATTCACGATATCCTTCTCGCGCGACACAAAGATCGTATTGGCTTCGATCTCGCGCACCCGGAAACCGATGAAATAGACGATTGGATAGTCCTCGCGCTGGCAATCCCAGGCGGTGACATTGCGGTAGTCGGCGGCGTGCGAGAGTCCGTGAAACATGCGCAAATCGAACGTGCCGGAGCCGGACAGCTCCTCCTGCACGATGATCTGCGACGAAAAGAACTCGTCGCCATATTTCCGGTGCTTCTTTATCAGGTCGTCGATCTGCTCCGGCTCGTAACGTCGCGCATCGCGGATGGCCTTGATGTGCTTGTCGAAGTCCCCGAGCTTGATCAATCCGGCATGGCAGATGGCGATTTTCTGTTCCGCCACCGCGGGTGAGTGAATGAGCGCCGCAACGACGGCCGCCAAGAGCAGGTAGCGGGCACTCGAGGCGATGGCCATTTCGGTCTTTCTGCGTATGCGGTGGTTCGCGCAAAGACGAATGCGACTAAGATCGCCGCAAGCATTTCACGCTTAAAACGACGCCGCCAGATCCTTGGCGCCTGACGACTGCGCGCCGCGCGCCATCTTGTTTTCCATGTCGGCAATGAGGCCCGCGACGGTCGCGGTGCGGCGCGCCACCGGATTTCGTTCGTAGCCCGACTGCTGGAAGAAATTCGCGGTCGGCACGCGTTCGCGCAATGCCTGCGGCATTGTCACCATGTCTATGCCGTTGCCGTCGCCGGTCAAGTTCATCAATTCCAATTCGGCCGCGCTGAGCGGCGCGCTGTAGCCCTTGGCGCGCGCGAAGCGGACCGAATCGAGCAGTTTCTGCACCTGCAACAACGGACCGATATCGATATCGAGAATGGCGGCGTGTATGCCCATGCCGCCCGCGGTGGTCTTGGCCAGCCGATCATGTTCGTTCCATGAGTCGGGCACGCTGCGGCTGAATGCGATCATGCGCTTGAACGCCTCGATCTTTCGCTCCCTTCCGAACTTCACGTCACCGGTCGCCGCTTTGGCCTTTTGCCGCAGCGCCGCCAGCAGGCGGCCACCGTGCTCGGCCAGAATCGACACCGAATTGGTGCTGAGCAACTGGTTGTAGCCGACGGCCGGCGAGATTGCGCGCGGGCGGGTCGGCGACACACCCGCCTGCATGTCATAGGTGCCGTTGCCGCCGGTCTCGAAGGCGTAGATACCGACGATCTGGTCGCGCGTCAGGCTAGCGGCAGCCGCAGCTCTGGCGTAGGCGCGCTTGAAGTCGAGCTCGCTTTGCGGGCGCTGCGGCACGAAACCGAATTGCTCGGTGGCGGCATTCAGGAAGTCGGCGATCAACGGGATCGGCGGCCTTTCGCCCGGCTCGGGTCCGGGCGCGGCCGGATTGATCGGCCGCGGCGGCCCCGTATAGAGCGGCGGCTGGGTGAGCACGTAGTCGGAGAGTTCAATCGCGTTATGGTCGCGGCGCTTGGCATTGCGCACGCGCCGCTTCTCGATCACGGCGTTCCAATAGACGTCGGCTTCCGCGTCGTAGGCTTGGCGGGCCTGAAGATATTGCGCGAGCTTCGTCTGATAGTCGGCAAGCGCGGCGCTGGACGGCGCGCTTTGCGCGCGGGCCGACGGCGTCGTCATCGCCAAGCCGGCGGCCAGCACTAGCAAGGCAATCCATGGGGCAGGGCGCTGCATGTCCGGCTTTGTCGGCGATTTTTCTTGATTCGGCTATGTCACAAAAAACGCGCCGTAACAGCGGCGCGCAAGGGACGAGGGGTAAGACAGTGAAATTCGTCGTCCGTAAATCCTAGCGGATGGTCGCGCCGGCGCGATCGGTGAAGATCACCGGCCCACCGGCCTTGATCACGGTCGGGGCCTGCGCGGTCAGGATATCGGTTCCGAGATTAAGCTGTTGCGCGGCAATGCCGATCACGGCGATCAGCAGCGCGGCGGCAAGCCCGACCACCACGATCTTGAGGTGAGTGGTGCGGTCTGCGGTGTATATTGACCAGTTCATGGCAGCCTCCAAGGTCATACCGTTTCGTCGGGCCGACCCGGAAAAAGGTTCATACGGTTTCGAGGAGCTAACGTAGGGAGGCTGCCACAGTTCCCAAGGTCAGATCACGTATCCTTGACACAACGGTGAAAGGCGCCGTTTTGACGTCGAAATGTCGGGAATTTGACGACTGGCGGCCAATCGTGGCCGTCCGGCCTCAATCGGTGCGCGTGAGTTGATGTTCTTCGGCGATGCGCTCGAAGGTCTCCGAAAGGCTCTTGATCCGGTAGGCCAGCCGGTTGTCGTTCTCGACCGGCAGCGGACGGATGATTTTATATTTGCCGCGTGAGGCGGCGTTGCCGAAAGTCGGCTCGTAATAGACGTTCTGGCCCATCGAAAATTTGTGCGTCATGGCGTTCCTCGGCTGGCTCTCGGAGCCTGTTGCGAAAACGCCCGGCGCAGGGCCGGGCGCTCGCTCGTCGTAGCGATGCGAATTCTTGATCAGGCGTTCTGCAGATTGGACGCCGCCTGCTTGCCGCGCTCGGTCACGATTTCATAAGTGAGGCGCTGGCCTTCGTTGAGCGTGCTCATGCCGGCGCGTTCGACCGCGCTGATATGCACGAATACATCTTTCGAGCCATCGCTCGGCGTGATGAATCCGAAACCCTTCTGGGTGTTGAAGAACTTGACTGTGCCTGTGGCCATGGCGGCCTCCTTACGTCGGTTGCTGCGTGAGCGGGATGTGCACGGATGCTTCGTCCGTGCGCTTCGACATCCGAGTTTTTTGGGGTGACTTGTTGAGCGCCCAAAATCGGGCAGCGTTGCAAGGCAGAACCGAAAACCTGG
>DAIMKK010000209.1:0-5469 GCA_036721745.1 Pseudolabrys sp.
TTTGCCGTCGACCGCTCCGGCGAAGAAGTGGTTGCGGCCGGTCGGCATCGGCGCGCGCGCACGCCAGGTATTTGTGGCGGGATCGTACTCCTCCACCGTGCCCACGACGATTTGCGGCACGCCGACCCATAGCGGCTCGGTCATGGCTTTGCCGGGAATGTTCGCGTGCGCGCCGCCGATCACGTAGATCTTGCCGCCAACGGCCACCGCTTGCGCCGAACCGCGCGGGGTCGGCATCGGCGCCAGCTCCTTCCAACTGTCGGTTTCCGGATCGTACATCATGGCGCTCGAAATCGGCTGCCAGACTTTTGTGCCCGGCCGCCCGACGAAGCCGCCGAACACATAAATTTTGCCGTTCACCTCTGCCGCCGAGGCGTGGTGCGCCGGGATCTGCATCTTCTTCTTTTCGGTCCAGGTATCGGTCGACGCGTCGTACTCATAAACGATGCCGCGCGCCTGCACGTTGGGACCGTCGTAGCCGCCGAAGACGTACCACTTCTTACCGATCACCACGCTGACGATTTCACCCTGCGGCTGCAGCATCGGCTTTGCCATCCGCCACTGCGCGGCGGCCGGCGGGGCTTGCAATGCAATGCCAGCAACCAGCGTCCCAACGATCAACCATACGGCCCTCTTCATGTCCGGCTCCTCCTTGTTCACGGCCTTTTCTTGCATCCATGATAGCATGGCACGGTTCCAACAAAACAACAGACCTCCCTCTACGCCGCCGCGAAAACGTGCCAAGATCGCCCCTTGCAGCGAAAAAGAGGGGCGCTGTCATGTATAAGCAAATCCTGGTCCCGATCGACCTTGCCGACACCGATTTGGCCAAGCCCGCCATCGAGGCCGCGGTGACGCTCGCGCGCTCGTCGGGCGGCCATGTTCGCCTGGTCAATGTGCTGCCGATGACGCCGGTGATGCTGGCGGAATACGTGCCGCCTGATTTCGACGAGCAGCAGCGCAAGTCGGCGGAAGAAGCCATGGGCATCATCGCGCGCGAAAGCGGGCTCGACGGCGCGCATATTTCCGGCACGGTGCGGCAAGGCGGCATCTATCACGAGGTGCTGGAAGAGGCGAAGGCGATCAACGCCGACCTGATCGTGATGAGCTCGCACCGGCCCGCCATGCGCACTTATTTCCTCGGCTCCAACGCCGGCCACGTAGTGCGCTACGCCAAATGCTCGGTGCTGGTGGTGCGCAACGCAAAAGGCTGAAGCCGCTAGATCGCGCCGATCGTCCAGACCACAATCTCTTTCGCCACCTGCGAGAACGCCTCGTTGAGCGCGGCGGCCGCGTCCGGCGCCGCGGTACTCTTGGCGGGGATGCTCGCCGTGAATGCGCGCGCGCCGGCGACCGCGCCTTTGTCGTTGACCAGCCTCGCCGTGACATCGACCACCGCATGCGCCGATGGGTCCACCGCGATCTGGAAGCTGCGGATCGCGAGTTCCAGCCGGTATCCCGCCGTGAGCTGCTCGAGCGGCCGGCTCACGGCGCTGAGCTGATGCGCATTCTCGAAGCTCTGCACGATTCTCGCCTGCATCAGCTTCGGTAGATTGTCGGCCCACTGCGCATCGCTGATATTCGAAAAAGTACCCGCGCCGCTGCGGATCAGAATCTTCTGCGTGTCGAACAGAATAAGCGCGCTCGGGTCGGGCACGACCAGTTGCGTCTTGATGGTTTTCTCGGTCTGCGGAAAGTCGATCGCCGCCGCAAGATCATAGATTGCCGGGCCCTGCTTCGGCGCGCCGGTGCCGGCCAGGTTCTCCAGTCCGCCGATGAGACCTTCGACGCGCTTCGAATTGCGCCCGAGCATATCGGCAAAAGTCGCGATACCGGTAATCGCCGTGTGCAGGGCTCGGCATTCTGGTTCAGGATGTCGTCGACGCGGCGCAGCGTTTGCTGCGCCGACTCGGTCAGGCTGCGGCCGGCGTCAGCCCGCGCGACAAGGACCGCGGGATGTCCGTTTTCGGACGTCAGCCGCGGCGCTTCTACCGAGCCGCCTTTCAGGCCGATCGCCGCGGCGCCCGTGAAGCCCTGGGATGTGATGTCCACTTCGGTGTCGGCGCGGATCGGTGTCGCCGGATCGACAGAGATCGCGGCGGTGACCCGCCTCGGGTCGTTGGGATCGAGATCGATGCGCGTCACGGTGCCGACGCGGATGCCGTTGAACAGGACGTTCGCCCCTGCGGTCAGCCCCGACACCGGCTGCTCGAAGCGGATATCGTAGACCGCCCGCTGCCCGAAACCGCCGAGCGTCTTGATCCAATAGACAAAGCCGAAGCCGGCCAGGAGAACAGCCAGCGCAAAGGAGCCGATCAGGATGTAGCGGGCGCGGGTCTCCATGATACCGATCCAATGGAGGCTCTCAGGCCTCCGCGCCGCAGCGGAAACCGATCAGTTCCGGTTGAGCGAAATGGATGCTTTCACGATCTGTCCACCGCCGTGCGAATCGATCGTGATGCTTTGCCGCCGGTCGCGGGTCACCAACACCAGATCGGCGGCGAAGCCCGCGCTTTCGACGTGAACGTCCAGGCGCTCGCCGCTTCCGCTACCGATGGCGATGCCGCCGGTATTGCGGCTGCGTTCGGTCCACTGTCCGGTGATCTGATTTTGCGCATCGGCCGTGAACAGACCGACAAGATCGAAATTATAACTGTCGCTGGCGCAGCGCAGTTGCAGATCGACTTCACGCTGGCTGCTGCCGCGCTGGCGGTAGGTGGCGACGCAACGGATACGTTCCGGGGCGTTGCCGCCGGTCCGGACGGTTCCGTTTCCCGACCAGCTGCCGCTGAAATCGGCAAATGGTCCGGAAGCCGCCAATGCGGGTTGCAGCGGGATGGTGAACACCGAGACCAAGGCGAATAACCAGCAACCGAACAAGGCGGCGGGTGGAAACAGCGATAAGCGGCCAATTGTGCGCTGCAAGGGCGAGCTCCCAGTCAAGTTCTGTTCCGGCGAACAAGATTATACGTCCGCAATACCCCAGATAAGGTGTCTCAGGCTACTGAATGAGCCCCAATCGGGCTTTTCCTTGAAATTTTTATCATTGATCGCGATCGAGCGGCATTGACCCCGATCAAGCCTTTTGCCGCATCATCAGCCTTTCGGCATCAGCTCGGCCGGCAGTGCCTCAGGGCGATAAAGCCCCGGCCGGTTGCGGCGAAAGAAGTTGCCGCCTTGCCAAAGGAACAGCACGAGAAAGCCGCCGATGAAGGCCGCACCGCCTTTAGCGTCGGCCTGCAATGCGCGCACGACTAGAAAGGCCAGCCCGAGTGCCACCCCGACAAATATCAATAATCCAGGCCAATAAAGCAGCGGATTGCTGCCCTGTTCGAAGCGCGCCGGCGCTGCTGCCAGCGCGATCCGCCGGTGCAGCTCAGCGATAAAGGCCGCATAGGGTTTATCCAGCCGCTCCTGTTCGACCATGCTTTTCCACGAACTCGACAGGATTTCCAACTTGGGCGCGCCGTCCGCCCACAGCTCGGTCTTGAAACGGTGCGTCTGCATGCTCGCCGGCCGATACGACATACGCAGGCGGTGGACCATGCGAAATGGAATGTGGCCCGTTTTGCGTCCGGCAGCCCAGTCAATGCCGTCGCCCGCGAGCTTGAACTCCCAGGCCGCGCCCAAAAGCGAAGGCCGGTAGGTATACACGGCGGGATCGCCGGTGCTAGCGCGGTCAAGGCTCATGTCGACCTCTCGCGGCGCCACGCCGCACCGAAACATTCCTCCATGTCGGAACGCCGGACGCAAGGTCTGCGCTCGAGTGCTTTTTTTGGGCGGCCGATTGGATGAATGGACGCTCGCTACCGTGACAACGACACAGGCGCAACCTATATCGGCCTCATGCGCGCCCTGATCATCATCGCTTTGTTCGCCCTGCTGGCGGCATCGGCCTGGTTCGCAAGCGCCGCATGGGAGCGATTCGATGGCGAGGCTATGCCGGTCTATGGCAAATTCGTCATCGCCGGCAGCATCTTGTTCTCGCTGCTGATCGGCGCCGGGCTGATGGCCCTGGTCTACTACAGCAACCGCCACGGCTACGACGACCTGAGCGGCGGCGACGGCGAGCGGCGCTGAACCGTTCGATCCCACCGAATCTCGCCCACGGCCCATTTTTTATCCGTCATAATCGTCCCGTTTTTGCAGTGCGAAAATCATATATGGCGTTGGGTTTTGAAATTACGCCGCTATACTGACTCGGGGCTGTATCTGACTAAAAAATCGAATCCGCACCAGTCGGATCAATGGGGACGAAACCATGTGGAACCAAGTTTATAATCCGCTCGGCAACGCGACGCTTTCGACGTGCGTCGCTGCTCTTCCAGTCGTCACGCTGCTCGTTCTGATCGCGTCCAATAAAGTGAAGGCGCACATCGCGGCGGTGATCGCCCTGATCGTTGCCAACATCATCGTTATCGCGGTCTTCGGAATGCCGGCCGACATGTCGCTGCGCGCGACTGTGCTCGGCGCCGTCACCGGGTTCTTCCCGATCGGCTGGATCGTGCTCAACGTCATCTTCCTCTATCGGCTGACGGTGGAAAAAGGCGTATTCCAGACCTTGCAGACGACAATCGGTGGCGTGACCGAGGACCGCCGGCTGCAACTGCTGCTGATCGCCTTCTGTTTTGGCGCGTTCTTCGAGGGCGCCTCCGGTTTCGGCACGCCGGTCGCAGTCACCGCGGCGATCCTAATGGGTCTCGGCTTCTCGCCGCTGGCAGCCGCCGGCCTGTCGCTGATCGCCAACACCGCGCCGGTCGCCTACGGTGCGCTCGGCACCCCGATCGCCGGATTGTCGAGCGTGACCGGCATCGATCCGTTCCTGCTCGGCGCGATGGTCGGCCGGCAATTGCCGTTCTTTTCGTTGATCGTGCCGTTCTGGCTGATTTGGGCCTTCGCCGGCTGGAAGGGCATGAAGGATATCTGGCCCGCGATTCTGGTCACCGGCGTATCCTTCGCGATTCCTCAATTCCTGATCTCCAACTTCATCAATCCGTGGATCGTCGATATCGGCGCGTCGCTGGTCTCGATGGCCTGCCTGATCCTGTTCCTGAAAGTCTGGAAGCCGAAGGTGATCTGGACCTCGCCGGCGCTGCGCACCCATGACGACTCCGCGGCCACGATGGCTCCGAAGCCGGTCAGCACCAAGCCCAAGCCGACGACGGCGCAGGTGTGGTTCTCGCTGATGCCGTGGATTATCGTCTGCGTCATCCTGCTGCTGTGGGGCACCAACTACATTAAGGCGATCCTCAACGCCTACGCCACATGGAACTACGAGGTCCCCGGCCTGCACAACCTGATCAACAAGGTCGCCCCGGTGGTGCCGGTGCCGACCAAGGAAGCCGCGGTGTTCTCGTTTACCTGGCTATCCTATACCGGCTCCGGCATGCTGATCGCGGCGATCATCTCCGGCTTCCTGATGGGCTTCTCGCCGGTGAAGCTGGTGGTTGAATACGGCAAGACCATCAA
>DAIMKK010000210.1:0-5464 GCA_036721745.1 Pseudolabrys sp.
CAGCGCAAGGACGACCGATGAGTTCGGTATCGAGCGAAAACGCCGGCAAGAAGCGACGCAATCTTCTGGTGCTGCTGCCGCTTATCGGCTTTCTTGCGCTAGCAGCCTTGTTCCTGGTCCGGCTCTACGCCGGAGACCCTGGACGCCTGCCTTCCGCGCTGATCGGCCACCCAGCGCCCAAGACCGATCTGCCGCCGCTGACCGGGCTTGCGCACGAGGGTAAGGCCGTGCCGGGCCTCTCCAATGCAGCGTTTCCGGGCGAGGTGACGCTGGTCAATGTCTGGGCCTCCTGGTGCATACCCTGCGCCGACGAGGTGCCGTTCCTGGAGAAATTGGCGACCGACAAGCGCATCAAGCTGGTCGGCATCAATTACAAGGATCCGACCGACAATGCGCGGCGCTTCCTCAATCGCTACGGCAATCCGTTCGCCGCCGTCGGCGTCGATGCCAGCGGCCGCACCTCGATCGATTGGGGCGTCTACGGCGTGCCGGAGACCTATTTGATCGGACGCGACGGTACCATCGCCTACAAACTGGTCGGCCCGGTCACCGCCGAGAATCTAGCCCAGGTGCTCGAACCGGAAATCGCCAAGGCCGCAGCCAAGACGGCGGCGCGCTAGGATTTGCGTTCCACGCTGTATTTGTTGATCAGCGGCATTTGCAGCGCGCCGAACAGAAACGTCAGCGGCACCACCCCGAATAATTTGAAGCTCACCCAGAAATCCGTCGTCTGGGTGCGCCAGACGATTTCATTGGCGATGGCGAGCGCGAAGAAAAATAAAACCCAGCGCCAGGTGAGCTTGCGCCAGCCTTCTTCGGTCAGATGGAACATCTGATCGAACAAAATGCTCAGGAACGGTTTGTCGAGTGCAAGGCCGGCAAGCAACGTCCCGCCGAACAGAACATAAATGATGGTCGGTTTGAGCTTGATGAACAGCTCGTCGTGCAGCACCAGCGTTAGAGAACCGAACATCAGCACGATCGCCGCAGTGACCACCGGCATGATCGCGATATGCCGGGTTATGACGTAGGAAATCGCAATCGCGCTCAGCACCGCCACCATGAAGGCGCCGGTGGCGGCGAAAATCCCGAAGCGCGAATTGGCGGCGAAAAACAGCACCAGCGGCCCGATGTCGAGCGTGAGCTTGAGGATGGGATTGAGTTGTTTCTTTTCGGCCATGGACTTTATTAATTCAGGAATCCAGCCCAACTATGGCGCGCGCGAAATCGCGCGCCGTGAACGGGCTGAGATCGTCCACGCCCTCGCCGACGCCGATGAAATGCACCGGCAGGCCGAACTTGGCGGCAATGGCGACAAGAATTCCACCGCGCGCGGTGCCGTCGAGCTTGGTCATCACCAAGCCAGTGACCCCCGCGATCTTGCCAAAGATCTCGACCTGATTGAGCGCGTTCTGGCCGACGGTCGCATCGAGCACCAGCAGAACGGCGTGCGGCGCAACGGGATCCACCTTGCGCATCACGCGCACCATTTTTTCCAACTCGTTCATCAGCTCGGCGCGATTCTGCAATCGGCCGGCGGTGTCGACCAGAACGATATCGACGCCTTGCGCCTTGGCGGCGCCGAGCGCGTCGAACGCCAGGCTGGCAGCGTCGCTACCCGGCTCACGCGTGATCACGCTGGCGCCGGTGCGCTCGCCCCAGATCTTGAGCTGATCGATGGCGGCAGCGCGGAAAGTGTCGCCCGCCACCAGCATCACGCTTTTGCCCTCGGCGCGAAATTTCGACGCAAGCTTGCCGATGGTGGTGGTCTTGCCGGAACCGTTGACGCCGGCAACCAGGATGATGAACGGCCGCGCGGTCACTTCCAACGGTTTGGCCACGGGCTCAAGCACCTTCTCGATCTCGCCGGCGAGCGCGACCTTCACCTTGTCAAACGCGGTGCCTAGGTAGAAGCGGCCTTCGCTCAGTTCTTGGACGATGTGGCTGGCGAACTCGGGACCGAGATCGGCACGGATCAATTCGCCTTCCAGTTCCTCCACCGCCGCGGCGTCGAGCTCGACCTTCGACAGTTTGGCGAGGGCATCGCCAAGGGAGGACGACGAGCGCTTGAGCCCGCCGCTCAGGCGCTTCCACCAGCTTCCGTTTTGTGTGCTGTCGTTCATAGTGCGTCCTTGGCGCGCCCGTGATAGCCGTTTCAGCATGACACCGGAAGAGATGCTTGGGCGCCTGCTCTACCGCGACGGGCTGATGCTGGTGATCGACAAGCCGGCAGGCTTTGCGGTGCATCGCGGGCCGAAGGGCGGCGAGAGCCTGGAGGACCATTTCGACGCGCTGCGTTTCGGCCTGCCGCGCAACCCAGCGCTGGCGCATCGGCTCGACAAGGACACTTCCGGCTGCCTCGTGCTCGGCCGCCACCGCAAGGCGCTGGCGCTCCTCGGCAAGCTGTTCAAGCAAGGCAAGATCGGCAAAACCTATTGGGCGGTGGTCGAGGGCTCGCCCGAAGCCGAGGAAGGCCGCATCGATATTCCGCTTGGCAAGCTCGACGAAACGCGCGGCTGGTGGATGAAACCCGACCCGCATGGAGCGCCGGCGGAAACAACCTGGAAGGTATTGGGACGCGGGGGCGGCCTAACCTGGCTCGCGCTCGAGCCATTGACGGGGCGGACGCATCAGTTGCGGGTGCATTGCGCCGAGATGGGCTGGTCCGTCCTGGGCGACAACATCTACGGACGCGCGCCGCGCGTCGGCGGGCGACCGCTACATTTGCATTCGCGCGAGATTGTGGTGCCGATTTCCAAGAACAAGCCGCCGGTCAAAGCGGTAGCGCCGGTGCCTGCTCACATGCGCGACGCGCTGACGGCATGCGGCTGGACCGGAGAAATTAATACAGCTCCGCCTTGATCCGCTCCGGCATTGCGCGGTCGTAAGCTTCGCCGCCGAGTTTGCCTTGGCTCAGCTCGGCCACGATGGTGCCGGTGCTCGGCAGGCTTTTGCGGTCGATTTTGGTCTCCGCGTCCCACAGTTTCGAGCGCACGATCGCCTTCGAGCAATGAAAATAAATGCTCTCGATGTGGACGATGAGCACGCAGCGCGGCAGCTTGCCGTTGACCGCGAAGCTTTGCATCAGCTCGGGGTCGATCGAGATGGCGGCCCGCCCATTCACGCGCAAGGTCTCGCCCACGCCTGGAATCAGAAACAGCAGCGCGATGCGTGGATCGCGCACGATGTTGCGGAAGCCGTCGATGCGGTTATTGCCCGGGCGGTCGGGAATGGCGATGGTCTTATCGTCGAGGATGCGCACGAAGCCGCGTGCGTCGCCCTTGGGCGAACAGTCAAGTCCCTCCGGTCCGCTGGTCGCCACCGCCACGAACGGCGCCGCTTCGATCAATTTGCGATAGCTGCCGTTGATGTGGTCGATTTCCTTGATGATGGAGTTCGGATTCTTTTCGCCGTAGAGCGCTTGCAGCTGCTCCATGGTCGTTATCAAATGATCGCTCGCGCCCATGTTCCGTTCCCCCTTAGGCTGCCAGCAGTTGGCGGCCGTCGTGCCCTATCATCGTGAGATCGAGAATAGCACCCGGCGCGACCGGCGCCGCAAGCTTGACTGAAGTGAATTGCTCGGTGTGGCCGATGCCACCGCGTTCGGTCAACACCAGGTGCCGACTGCCTACTTGGGCGTCGAGATGCGCGCGCAACGCCGCTTCGCCCTTTTCGCGTAAACGCCGGGCGCGTTGCTTGACGATCTCGCGGTTCAATTGCGGCATGCGCGCGGCCGGCGTGCCGGGCCTACCTGAAAACGGAAAGACGTGCAGTTGGGTCAGCTTGCATTCGTCCACCAGGTCGAGCGAGCGAGCGAACATGGCCTCGGTCTCGGTCGGGAATCCGACGATGATATCGGCGCCGAACACGACATCGGGCCGCAGCTTGCGAACCTGATCGCAGAACTTGATCGCTTGCTCGCGCGTGTGACGCCGCTTCATGCGCTTGAGGATGAGATCGTCGCCGGATTGCAACGACAGATGCAGATGCGGCATCAGCCGCCGCTCATTCCCCAAGGCGTCGAGCAGATCGGCGTCCGCCTCCACCGAATCGATCGAGGATAGGCGCAAGCGGGCCAGCTCGGGAATCTCCTTGAGAATACGTTTGACCAGCGCGCCCAGTCTTGGTCCACCCAGATTTGGCGCGCCGGCAAGATCCGCGCCGTAGCTGGTGATGTCGACGCCGGTGAGCACCAGCTCACGATGGCCGTGCGCGACCAGGCGGCGCGCCTGCGCCACGCAGTCGTCGATCGGCAGCGAGCGCGAATTGCCGCGCCCGAAAGGAATGATGCAGAACGTGCAGCGATGGTCGCAGCCGTTCTGCACCTGCAGGAACGCGCGCGTATGCCCTTCGATGCTGTCGACCACGTGCGCGATGTGCCGTTTCACCACCATTATGTCAGAGACGGTGACGCGCTGGCTTTTATCGGCCCATGATCGCGGGTCGAGCTTCTCCGCGTTGCCGATGACGCGATTGACCTCGGGCATCGCGGCGAAGGTGGCTGGCTCGGTCTGCGCCGCGCAGCCGGTGACAATAATACGCGCCTCCGGCCGCTCGCGCTTGATGCGCCGAATATTCTGGCGCGCTTGCCGCACCGCCTCCGCCGTCACCGCGCAGGTGTTCATCACCACCGCATCTCCGAGCCCGGCTTGATCCGCGGCGCGCCGGATCACTTCCGATTCGGCGATGTTGAGCCGGCAGCCGAAGGTGAGGACATCGATGCTCATGCCACGCCCGCCTTACCGAACAACGCAGGATCGAATTTGCCGGCGAACTCGAACTGCACCGGTCCGGTCATCAGCACGTGGTCGTCGCTCGTGCGCCAGTCGATTGTGAGGTCGCCGCCCGGCAGCGTCACTTTCACCTTCCTATTGGTCCGCTTGAGCCGCGCGGCGGCGACCGCAGCGGCGCAGGCCGCCGAGCCGCAGGCGCGCGTCAGGCCAGCGCCGCGCTCCCAAGTACGGATGACGATGACATCGCGCGAAACGATGTGCGCCAGCGTGATGTTGGCGCGCTCGGGAAAGATCGGATGGTTCTCCAGCATCGGTCCGAACTTTGCGAGGTCGTAGGCGTTCACGTCGTCGACCCAGAATATGGCGTGCGGATTGCCCATGTTCACCACCGTCGGCGAATGCAGAATTGGCTTGTCGATCGGACCGATCTGCAATTCGATGGCGCGGGTGTCGCGGAATTCCTCGGCCAAGGGAATCTCGTTCCACTTGAACCGCGGCGGCCCCATGTCCACGGTGAACATCCCGTCGGCGCCCTTCCAGCAATTGAGAATGCCGGCGGTGGTCTCGAAGGTGAGCACGCTCTTGCCGCTCTCCTTCGACACCAGGTCAGCGACGCAGCGCATGCCGTTGCCGCAGGCGCCAGCTTCCGAACCGTCATTATTGTAGATGCGAATGAAGGCGTCGGTGCCGGGCGTGCGCGGTGGATAAAGCGCCATGAGTTGGTCATAAGG
>DAIMKK010000211.1:0-5144 GCA_036721745.1 Pseudolabrys sp.
AAAAAAAGCTATGCGAAATCAGACCTGAAGCATGGACTCTGACTCCGAGAATCTTGGTTCGAATCCAGGTCCCCCAGCCAAAACGGTCGCGTTGCGTCAAATTGTCGATCGCCAAAGCAGGACGTCTCTAGGCGTTATCCCCTTGCGGACGATCGTGATTACCGTTCGGCTGCTCGTGCAGAATCAAATTCAACAGCGAATTATTTACTTCGATGTTTCCATTGTATTGGATGTAGCCCAATTTGCGGAATTTGTTCATGAACTGGTTGATGCGCGAACGCGTGGTGCCGACCATGGTCGCCAGCATTTCCTGATTGATCGCCATGCTGATGGTATTGGACTTCGTTCCCAATCCGGTATTCGCCAGCGTCAGGAGAATGCGTGCCAGACGCTTCTCGCTCGAATTGAACAATTGATCGATCAAATCCGCCTGCAACTTTTGATTCCGTTCCAGGATGAAGCCCATGAACAATTCCGCGAATGCCGGATCGTCGTGCAGAGCGCGGACTACGACCGCGCGCTCGAGCCGGACAATCTCGCTGGCGCTCGTGGTCGCGATCGTCGAATTGCGCAAGAGCTGCCCATCCAGACACCCCTCGCCGAAAAAATCGCCGGCGGCAAGAATTCCGATCACGGCTTCCTTGCCGTATTCGGAAAAGATGGTGACTTTGACCGACCCGCTGACGATGTAATAAAGCGCGTCGGCAGAGTCGCCCTGCGCGTACACGGTGTGTTTGTCGCCGTATTTCGTTACCGTGCCGCCGCCGTGCTTCGCGACGAAGGCCCGGTAGTCGAACTGTTCTTCGTTATTTTTTGCCATTACATGAAATCCCCCCTACCGACACATGACTTCTGTCAGTACGCGGCCACCTCCCTGCCCTTTCGCCCTTGGAAAATTTGAAATATGACACAAACGGTAAGACTGCAATAAAAATATCGAAATTCAGCCACTGTGATTTGATTTGTTGAACGCAAATCCGAAACGGCGGTCGAAATCGAGCGTTTGCACATAAAAAATCTGAATGGCCGAGTTCATGAGGCTCCTGCCTGTTCAATTTTGAACACTGCGGCGCAACCTTCTACCGTTGCCAACTTTCATCCGCGGCCGATGATTCAAGACTGGATTGTTTGCGCACCCACCAATTCCGAATTGGAGACGATTGCGTTCTTGAAAAAGTTTTTCAGTTTGCCGACGGCCGCCGCGGCACTTCTCGATTCCGGAACTGAGAGTCCAGTCTCCACCTGCCCCGCCGCCGGATATTTTCCAGTGCAGCGGAGCTATCACCGATCTTGCCGCCGAGTGCGTTGGAAGACGCGCGCGGTTACGGCCTAGCGCCCGGTAGGCTCGCCCTTAGGCAACGCGTCGGCTTCCCCGGCCGCAATGCCGGACAGACTATCGGGAAGTTGAAAGCCAAGGATAACTGTCCCTCAACAATATTGCAACGCTTCCGAGGTCGCCGGTGCGGCAATACTGAATAGTTGAAATACATCGAAGAGCGAATGTTATATCAACCCCAGACTCTGGCGTGGCTGTAGGACTTGGCCGGGCCGCGCTATGCCGATTTATGGCCGGGTTACGGTCGTCGAGCGCCGCCGGCATCCGCAATTCCAGGCATTGCGGTCGTGGGCACTCGTTTCCGGTTTTCACCAAACGAAAGCGCCGGCCACCATCAACCGCGATTACATCGGTCGGGCGATAATGGGCTAGGCAATGCTCCGATTGTAGATCATTCTTGCCGGGTGCCGCATAAGCACAAATTATAAACGGGATAGGGGGACTACGCCGTGGCTCAAACAATTGAGGGATTCGTCGGTTCCGCTCTGGACGAAGCAAAGATCTCGCCGCTCCATCGAAAAATCGTCGCGCTCATCGCCGCGGGATATTTCTTCGATGTCATCGATTTCACCATATTCGGCTCGCTCGTACCGTACTTACTACAATCCAAATTCGCGACCGGACCTGAAGTCGCGGCCATCGGTAGCGCCACGATCTTCGGCTTGTTCGTCGGCACCGCCGGCCAAGGTCAATTCAGCGACCGCTTCGGCCGCAGGTTCATCTATCAGTTCAATCTGCTACTGTTCGGCATCTTCACCATTCTCGGCGCGCTGGCCCCGAGCGTCACGTTGCTGATCGCCTGCCGCTTCATCGCAGGCGTTGGCCTCGGCGCCGAGCAGCCGCTGTGCTTCGTCTATGCCGGCGAATATTCGCCCAAGGCCATTCGCGGCCGCATCCTGGCCATCGTTCACTTCATCGGCGGCGCCTGCGTGTGGCCGATCGGAACGGCGCTCGTGCTTCTGTTCAGCGGCTACCTCGACACACCGGAGCATGTGTGGCGCGGCATCTGGTTCGCGATCGGCATCGGTGCGCTGATCGTTTGGGTGCTCCGCTTCGCGCTACCGGAATCGCCGCGCTATCTGGCGACCCATGGCCGCGGCGATGAGGCCCTCGCCGTGCTTACGCGCCTCGGCATCGCGGGACCGAAGGAGAAGCTCACCACCGACGCCGCCAGCAACACCAAGAGCGATCCGTTCGCCGTTGTCTTCAGTCAGTTTCCGGTCCGCGTGATCGCCGGAATGATCTGCTTCACGGCGTTCTTCGGCGTGGCGATCGGGCTCGGCGCCTGGCTGCCGAACATCATGAATGCAAAGGGTTTCAGCATTACCAAGTCGCTGCAATATACCCTCGCGATGAATTTCGCGGTGCCGTGTGCCAGCATCTTCATGATGTACGCGCTCGATAAATTCGGCCGCAAGATCACGTCGGTGTGCGCATTCATATGTGCGGGCATTATGGCGATGGTATTCAGCAATGCCGTAACCGGCGTCCAGCTCATGGTTGCCGGCTTCATCATGATCTTCTTCGTCCAGGTGGCGGGCAATTCGATGCAGATCTTCGCGTCGGAAGTGTTCCCGACCAACGCGCGGACGTCGGGATTTGGCTGGGCGGCGGGCGTTGGCCGATTGGCGACGGCCTTCATTATGCCGACGATTCTGTGGGTGCAGAGCGGCTATGGCTTGACGACGGTGTTCGTCTGCCTCGCGATCCTGCTAGTGGTCGCCGCGGCGGCGGTCACTCAGTTGGGTCCGGAATCGCGTCAGAAGGGTCTCGACGAGATTGCCGCGCCGACAGGCTGATCGGCGTTCGACAAAGCTGCGGGGCCCGGTTCGGCGCGAAGCCGGGCCGGGCCCCGCCAATTCAAATCGGCAATTTGATAGTCTTACCCGCATGACCACTCCCCTTCCCGGCGTCAGCCTTAAAAATATCCGCTTCGTGTCGCGCTGCGACCAGGGCGGACGGCCGGACGGCGTGCAGGTCATCTTGCACAAGGGTCACGCCTTCATCGGCCATATGTTCAGCGACGGCTATTCGATCGTGGACGTGCGCGATGCGCTCCACCCCAAGACGGTCGCCTTCGTGGCGGCGCCAAAAAACACCCGATCGCATCATTTACAAATCCACGGCGATATTCTGCTCGCCGTCAATGGCCCGAATATCTGGGCGATGCAGCAATATGCCAGCCAGCAGGACTACTACGCCAAGTCGCTGATCGACTCGGTCAAGACCGAACAGCCGTTCGCGGCGGGCTTGCGAGTCTTCGACGTTTCAAAGCCAGCGGCCCCGCGTGAAATCGCATTCCTCGACCTGCCCGGCTTCGGCGCGCACCGCATCTGGTGGGTCGGCGGGCGTTACGCCTATGTCTCGGTGCATTTCGAAGGCTTCATCGATCACGTCCTGGCTGTGATCGACGTCTCGGACCCGACAAAACCGTGGCTCGCCGGCCGCTGGTGGCTGCCCGGCATGCATCGCGCCGGCGGCGAGACGCCGCCCGCGTCGTTCGGCAAACGTACGGCGCTGCATCACCTCATCAGCGCGGGAAACATCGGCTATGCCGCCTGGCGCGACGGCGGCTTCACAATTCACGATCTGAGCGATCCGGCAAATCCGAAGCTTCTCAGCCACCGCAATTTTTCACCGCCGTTCGGCGGCGGCGCCCACACGCCCCTTCCTTTGGCGGGCCGCAAGCTGTTGGTGCTCGCCGACGAGGCGACCTTGACGAATTGCGCCAATGGGCTGGCTTACACATGGGTGATCGACGTGCGCGCGCCGGTAAATCCGGTATCGATCGCCACGCTGCCGACGCCGGCGGAAGAGAATTTCTGCGCCAAGGGCGCCAAGTTCGGTCCGCACAATCTGCATGAAAATCGGCCGGGCGCGCTGCAGAGCGAAGACACGATCTTCGCCACCTATCATAACGCCGGCTTGCGCGTGTACGACATCGGCAATGCCTTCGACCCGAAACAGGTCGCCTATTTCGTACCGCCGCCGCCGGAACGCATCGTCGACCAGCGGCCGAACCCCGCCAAGGTGATCCAGTCCTGCGACGTTTTTGTCGCACCGGATGGATTGATGTATCTGACCGACACCAATGCCGGACTTTATATTCTCCAGTACGAAGGACACTGACCGACCATGCCGGACAAATTCGGGCGTCTTGCTTTGCATATGTGGACCATCGACACCACGCCACTGGCCACCGCGCTCGATGCGGCGAAACTTGGCGGCTTCGACGCGGTCGAGCTGCGCCGGACCGATTTCAAGCGCTGCTTCGACGCCGGCATGAGCAATGCGCAGGTGCTCGATATCATCAAGAAGAGCGGCGTCCCGTGCGGCGTGCTGGGCGTCGAATATGGCTGGCTGTTCGCGACCGGCGAGGAGAGTACGAGACTGTTCAAGGTGTTCCGTGAGAGCTGTGAGAACGCGGTTGCGCTCAGCTGCGATACGCTGATGAGCGCACCGGGCCAGGTGCAGGGCCCGATCAAGGACGCCATTAAATTCCTGAAAGACGCCGGCGACATCGCCGCCGAATACAAGTTGAAGCTCGCCATCGAATTCAATTCGCAGCACGACGTGCTCAACAGCCTGGGCGTGCTGACAGATCTGATCGAGGGCGCCAACAAGCCGAATTGCGGCTATTTGATCGACGCCTATCACTTTACGCGCAGCGGCGCCGGCGGCCGCGGCTTCGAGAGCGTGCCAGCCGACAAAATTTACTGCTTCCAGTACAGCGACCTGTCGCCCAACCCGGTGACCGGCATACGGCGGCCGACCGACCGGTTGCCGCCCGGCAAGGGCGTCGTCAAAT
>DAIMKK010000211.1:5154-5449 GCA_036721745.1 Pseudolabrys sp.
GCTGGCGGAAAAGGGCTACACCGGATATCTCAGCTACGAGGCGCCCAATCCTGAACAATGGGCACGCTCGCCTTACGATGTCGCGCGCGAGGGCGTCGAGCTCACGCGCAAATTATTGCGGGACGCCGTCCCGAGTTATGCAAGTTGAGGTCCGCAATGGCTGAAGAACTCCCGCTCTTTCTGGGTCTGAACGACAAGACGGTCACCGACATCCCCAAGACCGTCGAAAAGCAGCGCTACATGACCAGCGTTGCGCCCAAGGCCGCCAATCCGGGCAAATGGGTAGAGCAGCCGC
>DAIMKK010000212.1:0-5445 GCA_036721745.1 Pseudolabrys sp.
GCCTTGAGATCGCATCATCGGACGAGGCGCGCGAGATCCTCTCGCTCAAGGGCGGGGATAAGGTGGCGTTTTAAAGCTTCGAGCGTGAAGCGTTCTCGGTTCCCTCTCCCACAAGGGGAGAGGGAAAGAAGAGATGCCGGCCTGCCTTTGATTTCCCGTTGCTCTTGCGTGCGCGAAACCCTCCTATAGCAGCAGGAGATTCGCCAGCATGGCCTCGCTCGACTTCTTTAGCATTGCCATTCTGCTCGGCAGCCTGCTGGTGCTGGCCGGCATTTTGTCGAGTCTGGTCGCGCTACGCTTCGGCGCGCCGTTGCTGCTGGTGTTTCTGCTGCTCGGCATGCTGGCCGGCGAGGGTGGCCCGGGCGGCCTGAAATTCGACAGCGTCGGCACCGCCTATACGGTCGGCTCGATCGCGCTGGCGCTGATCCTGTTCGACGGCGGCCTGCGCACGCGGTTTGCCACCTTCCGCAACGTGCTAGCGCCGGCGGCGACGCTGGCGACCGTCGGCGTGCTGATCACCACCCTGCTGACCGCGCCGGTCGCCAAATTGGTCCTGGGCATTTCCTGGATGCAGGCTTTGCTGATCGGCGCCGTGGTGGCCTCCACCGACGCGGCGGCCGTGTTCCTGTTGATCAATGCGCGCGGATTGCGCCTGCGGCCGCGCGTGCGCGCGACGCTGGAAGTCGAATCCGGCACCAACGATCCGTTCGCGGTCTTTCTCACCTTGCTGCTGGTGGAGTTTCTGCTGGCCGGCGATCATAGCTGGTCGCATGCGTTGGTGATTTTCCTGCGCGATACGGTGCTGGGCTGCATCATCGGCGTCGCCGGCGGATGGATCATCACCTTGGTGCTCAACCGTCTTTCGCTGCCGCAGGGCTTGCACGCGCCGTTCGTGGCGGTGAGTGTGTTGGTGGTCTTCGCGTCCGCCAATACGGCGCATTCGTCCGGCTTCCTGGCGGTCTATCTCGCCGGCCTCGTGGTGGGCAACCGGCAGACGCGTGCGCACAATTCCGTCGTCGTATTTCTCGATGCCGTGACTTGGCTGGCGCAGATCGTGATGTTCGTGCTGCTCGGTCTATTGGTATGGCCGCAGCGGATGGAAGACAGCCTGGCCGGCGCCGTCGTGGTCGCGCTGGTCCTGATGCTGGTGGCGCGGCCGGTCGCGGTGTTCCTGTGCCTCGCCCCGTTTGGTTTCCAGTGGCGCGAGAAATTGTTCGTGTCTTGGGTCGGCTTGCGCGGCGCGGTAGCGATCTTTCTCGCCTCGATCCCGCTGCTGGTCGGTTTGCCGGCCGCCTATCTTTTCTTCGACGTCGCCTTCGTGGTCGTGCTGTCGTCGCTGCTGATCCAGGGTTGGACGGTGGCGTTTGCTGCCCGCAAGCTCGACATGTCGTTTGCGCGCAGCGATCCGCTGCCGCGACGCGTCGAGCTCGATTTGCCCGGCCAGCTGACGCGCGAAATCGTCGGCTATCCGGTGCCGGCCAACAGCCCGTTCCTGCGCCGCGGGCTGATCCCGAACTGGGCGCGGCCGACGCTGGTCGTGCGCAACGAGGAAATTCTCACGCCGGCGGAAGCCGACCCGGTGCGCGAGGGCGATTACGTCTATCTGCTGGCGCCGCCGGAAAAGGCCCAGGCGCTCGACCGCTTCTTCGTCAAAATGCCGCCGCCGGCCGCGCCCGATCCGCGGCTGCTCGGCGATTTCTTCGTGCCCGGTGACGCGACGCTCGGGGCGCTGGCCGACATTTACGGCCTGCAGGTTGCCGCCGACCATATGGACGTGACGCTGGCAGTCTTCTTCACCGAGCAACTCCGCCGTCCGGCCAAGACCGGCGACGTCGTTCAACTCGGACCGATCGCGTTGCTGGCGCACAAAGTCGAGAATAGCCGCGTGATCACTGTGGGCCGGCGGCTGGCCGAGCCGGAAGAGGCGGCCGATTTGGTCGGCCGGCTCAAGCTAATGTGGAAGCGAATTCAGAACTGGATCGGTTAGCGGGCGCGCCCCGCCAGCATGGCCCCGTTTTGGATGGCCCAGGCGCCGCCGAACAGCACCGCGGTCCAGAACAAATCGCCCGCAACTGTGTTCTGCAGGAACGGCAAAGCCGCGACATAGCACTGGGTCAGGCCGGCGAAGTCGAGGCTGTACATCCCGCTGAAGGCCCAGACCGCGAAATTCGATGCGGCGAAGAACAGCAGCGAGCAGGGCACCATGACGGCCGCCGTTGCCGCAATGCCAGGCCAACGCCGCGACACGATGCCGACGAGGGCCGGCAGCGAGATTGCCAAGGTACCGATGAGCGCAATCCGCCAATCGTCGGCGCCAAGCGCCAAAGCGCTGAGCGCCATGGCGGCGACTGGCACCACAAGAGCGAGTGCCGGGATGCGCAACACCCGCCCGGCGAACAGCGCGCTGGCGGCGATCGGCACGAAGCCCGGCGCATGCGGCACCAGCCTTGCCACTACGTCTAAAGCGACGAGGAAGGCCACCAGTCCCAGATCCATCCACAGTTCGGTGCGGGTTTTGTTGGTTTGCATCGCGGTCAGGTCCTTATTCGGCTCGAATTTATCCCTGCATAGCACAGGGAACGCCGAGATTCTATCGCTCGAAATGGCCCTTTAGTCAGGGCGGCTTTGAATCCATTCGGCGATGATTCCGGCGAGAGTATCGAGCCCGTCGGTGAGCGCCGCCGGGCCCGGCTGCAGAATCAGCGTCGATTTGATTTCGCGCAGCCAGCCGGTGGCGACCGCCGGAACCTGGGCAAAGCCGGGCCTGGCGGCGACCTTGGCGGGAACGAATTTTTTGCCGCACCAGGAGCCGATGATGATGTCGGGCTGAGCGCCGATCACGTCCTCGGCCGACACGATGCGGTCCTTGGCGTTCTTGCGCAGGCTGATCTGCGGGAACACCTCGACGCCGCCGGCCGCCTCGATCAGTTCCGACACCCAGCGCAGGCCGGAGATCATCGGATCGTCCCATTCCTCGAAATAGACCCGTGGCCGGTGCGCCAATTGCAGCGAGCGTTCGTGCACCGCGTTGACGCGCGTGGCGAGCGAATTGGCCAGCGCGTCTGCCTTCTCAGAACTGCCGACCAAAGCGCCGAGCGTGCGGATCATGTCGAAGATGCCGGCGACGTCGCGCTGGTTGAAAGCGTGCACCGCGACGTTGGCGCGGATCAGCTCGGCGACGATGTCGGCCTGCAGATCGGAGAAGGCCAACACCAAATCGGGCTTGAGCGCGAGGATCTTCGGCACGTCGGCGGAAATGAAAGCCGAGACGCGCGGCTTTTCTCTGCGCACTTGTGGAGGCCGCACCGCATAGCCGGATACGCCCACGATGCGGCGCTCCTCGCCGAGGAGATAGAGCGTCTCCACGGATTCCTCGGTCAGGCAGACGATTCGCTCGGACGGGAACATGGCGGCAGCATACACCGTTCAGGCAGACAGCAATTCCGCTCCGCCGGTCGCCGTCACCTTGCCGCCATCCAACCGCACCACGCGGCTGGCGATGCGCTTCACTTCCGCCGCGTCGTGGCTGACATAGATGATTGGCACCCTCGCTTCATCGCGCAGGCGCTCCAGGTAGGGCAGGATATCCGCCTTCCGTGCCTCATCGAGCGAGGCGAGCGGCTCGTCGAGCAGCAGAAGGCGCGGGCGCATCAGCAACGCGCGACCGACCGCCACCCGTTGCCGCTCGCCGCCCGACAGCTTGCCGGGCCGGCGGTCGAGCAGATGGCCGATGTCGAGCAAAGCGACCGCGTGCGCAAACGCCGCCGGATCGGCATCGTGGCCGCCCATCCAGCGGCCGTAGTCGAGATTGTGCTTCACGCTGAGATGGGGAAACAGCCGGCCTTCCTGGAACACATAACCAATGCGCCGGCGCCAGACCGGTACGTCGACGCGCGCCGCATCATCGAACAGCACCTCGCCGTCGAGCGCGATGCGGCCGCGGTCCGGCTGCAACAGCCCGGCGATCATGTTGACGACCGTCGTCTTACCGGCGCCCGATGGTCCGAACAAAGCGGTGGCACCGGTTTCGCTGACGAATTTTGCCGTCACCGCGAACTCGCCGAGCTTTTTTTCGACCTCGACTGCGAGCATCATTCAGGCCCCGTGCAATCGTGCATGGGCGCGGCGGGCGAACCATTCCGACGCGATCAAGGCGGCGAGCGAGATGATCACCGCGACGATCACCAGCGAGAGCGCGGCGGCATCGCCGCCCGGCACCTGCGTGAGGGTGTAGATCGCCGCCGAAATGGTCTGCGTTTCGCCCGGAATATTGGAAACGAAGGTGATGGTGGCGCCGAATTCGCCCAGCGCGCGGGCAAACGCCAGCATCATGCCGGCGATGATGCCGGGCAGCGCCAGCGGCAGCGTGACCGTGATGAACAGCCAAATGCGGTTGGCGCCGAGCGTCGCCGCGGCGTCTTCCAGCCTGCGGTCGATTGCTTCGATCGACAGCCTGATCGCGCGCACCATTAGCGGAAACGCCATGATCCCGCAGGCCAATGCGGCGCCGGTCCAGCGGAACGAAAACACGATGCCGAAATGATCCGCGAGAAACGCACCGACCGGCGCCTTGCGGCCGAATGTGATCAGCAGCAGATAACCGGTCACCACCGGCGGCAGCACCAGCGGCAGGTGGACGACCGCATCGAGCAGCGATTTTCCCCAGAACGATTTGCGTGCCAGCAGCGTGGCAATGGCGATGCCGAACGGCAGCGCCACCAAAGTCGCGACCAGCGCGATGCGCAACGACAGCGCGACGGCGGTCCATTCCTGGGGGGAAAGCTCGATCACGCGCGCTACGACACGGGCTTGGTCAAAAAGCTGAAGCCATATTTTTCGAAAATCGCCTTGGCCGCGCCCGAGCGCAGGAATTCGAGATAGCGCGTCGCCGCCGCATTGGTCGTTGCTGCCGTCGCCGCCACCGGATAGGTGACCGGCGGATAGGAGCCCTCCGGAAACACGCCGACGATTTTTACCTTCGGCTCGATCTTGGCGTCGGTCTCATAGACGATGCCGATGGGCGTCTCGCCACGCGTCACGAAGGCGAGCGTTGCGCGAACGTTTTCGGCCTGCGCCAGTTTCGGCTCGGCCGCTGCCCAGGCGCCCAACGATTCCAGCGCCGCCTTCGCATAAAGGCCGGCCGGCACCGCCTTGACGTCGGCGACCGCGATACGGCCGTCGCCGGCGAGCTTGGCGATGTCAAAGCCATTAGCGATCATGATCGTGTCGAGTTTTGAATCTTTCGGCGCGATCAGCACCAGTTTGTTGCCGAGCAAATTGACCCGGCTGTCCGCCTTGATCAGCTTGCGTTCGGCCACATAGTCCATCCACTGCAGGTCGGCCGAGATGAAGATATCGGCGGGCGCGCCTTGCTCGATCTGCTTGGCCAGCGCCGAGGAGGCGGCATAGCTCGCCACCACCTTGACGCCGCTGGTCTTGCTGAAG
>DAIMKK010000213.1:0-5441 GCA_036721745.1 Pseudolabrys sp.
TCGTATTTTCCGTATTTGTCGACCGTGTTCGATTACATCCGCCGCGCCATGCCGTTCGGTGACGCGGAATCGCTCAGCAACGATGAGCTTTATGCCGTGGTCGCTTACGTGCTCAACCTGAACGACATTGTCGACGACAAGTTCGTGCTGTCGAAGGAGACCTGGAGCCAGGTCAAGATGCCCAACGCCGGCGGCTTCTACGACGACGACCGCGATAAGGCCGAGAAGGCGTTCTGGAACGCCAACCCGTGCATGAAGGATTGCCGCGGCCCGGTGAAGATCACCGGCCACGCGCAGGCGGTCGATGTGACGCCCGACGATAAAGGGAAGAAGAGCGGGGTGGAGTAATCTCGCCGTCATTCCGGGCCCGGCCCTGTCGGGCCGTCCCCGAATGACAAGGGTAATTATTTCGCCTATGACTCCCGGCCACCAATTAGCCGGGACTCTTCATGGCCAAACTCAACCTATCTGTCGCAGTCGGCCCCTATGACCGTACGCGCGCGCTGATCGACGGCACGGTGCAGATCGACGGCGTGAAGCCGGTTTGCATGACGCTGTCGCCGGAGGAAATTTTCTTCCGCGCCTTCCGCCATACCGAATTCGACATTTGCGAATTGTCGCTGTCGAGCTTCACGGTCAAGACGGCGCAAGGCAATTGCCCCTATGTCGGCGTACCGGCTTTCGTGTCGCGCGCCTTCCGCCACACCTCGATCTATGTGCGCACCGACCGCATCAAGAAACCGGCCGACCTCAAGGGCAAAAAAATCGGTGTGCCGGAATATCAACTGACCGCGAATGTCTGGGCGCGCGCCATTCTGGAAGACGACCATGGCGTAAAGCCGTCCGATATCCAGTGGGTGCGCGGCGGCATCGAGGATGCCGATCGGCCGGAGAAAATATCCATCAAGTTGCCGAGCGACGTGAAGCTCGAGGATGGACCAAAAGGCAAGTCGATTTCCGCGCTGTTGGCGGAAGGCGCGATCGACGGTTTCATCGCGCCGCGCCCGCCGTCGCTGCCGGCGAACACGCCAAATGTCGGCTGGCTGTTTCCCGATCCGGTGGCGGCTGCCAAGGGTTATTTCAAGCGCACCGAAATTTTTCCGATCATGCATCTGGTCGGCGTGCGCCGCACGCTCGCCGAGCAGCATCCGTGGCTGCCGGGCGCGGTATTCAAGGCCTTCGTGCAATCGAAGAAGGTGGCGCTCGATTTGTTGAGCGATACGTCCGCCACCAAGGTGACACTGCCGTTTGTCGAGGAACGGCTCGCCGAAGCGCGCGCGTTTATGGGCGAGGACTTTTGGTCCTACGGCATGGCGGAGAATCGCAAGACGCTGGAGACCTTCCTGCGTCACCACCATGCGCAAGGCCTGTCGTCACGGCTGCTGAAGCCGGAGGAGATGTTCCATCCCGGCACGCATGAATCGTTCAAGCTTTAGCGTCAGACCGGGAGGCGCCGATGAAAGGCTTATCGGGATTAGTCCTCCTATCGGCCGTCATGGGGATGAGCATGTCCGTATCAGCTTCCGAGATCCATGTGATGAGCGGGGGCGCGCCGAAGGAGGTCTTCGAGCTGCTCACGCCGAAATTCGAGCAACAGACCGGTCATAAGGTGAAGTTCACCTATGCGGTGATCACGGCGCTGCGCGAAAAACTCGCCGCCGGCGAGAAAGCCGACGTGCTGATAATGCCGGTGCCCGTGCTCGACGACCTCGCCAAGGAAGGGAAAGTGCGCGCCGACGCCCGCGCCACCTTTGGCATCGTCGGGATCAGCGTGGTGGTGAAAGAGGGCGCGCCAAAGCCCGATATTTCTACCAAGGACAAATTTAAGGCGGCGATGCTGGCTGCCAAATCGGTGGTACACGCGACGCCCGGCCAGACGCCGAGCGGCAACCATATGGCCATAGTCATCGAGCAACTCGGCATCGGCGACGCCATGGCCAAGAAGGTCATTCACAAGCCGGCGCTCGCCGGCGGCGTGCAACTGGTAGCCTCAGGCGAAGCGGAGATGGGCATCTATCCGGCGAGCGAAGTCGCCGACATCAAAGGCATCAGCATCGTCGGCCCGCTACCGGCGGGCATCGAACTCAACATCGTCTATGGCGGAGCGGCCATGACCGGTAGCGCGGCACCGGACGCGGCAGCGGCGTTCGTGAAATTCATGGCTGGACCGGAAAACCGCGGCGTCTGGAAAGAGGCCGGCTTCGAGCCGCCGCATTGACGGCATGACCGTCACGATCACCAGTATTGCCGGCGGCGCGCCCAAGCAGGTCTTCGACCGGCTCAGCCCGCTGTTCGAGCGCCGCACCGGCAATAAACTGAACGCGCTCTACGACACCATGAGTGGTATTGCCGGCCGAGTGGCGGCGCACGAGGCGTTCGACGTGTTGGTGATGCCGGTGCCGCTGATCGAGGCTTATGTGAAGGACGGCACGGTGATGGCGACCGGCCGTGCGGCATTGGCCAATATTGGGTTGGCGGTCGGCGTCAAGGCGGGCGGTGACGCTCCCGACGTTTCGACGCCCGACAAGTTGCGGGCGGCGCTGCTGGCGGCGCGCATGGTGGTGCATGCACCGCCGACCGCCACGCCGAGCGGTGCGCAAAGCGACAAGATCATCAAGGAACTCGGGCTTGAGCAGGCGCTGGCGGGCCGGGTCGTGCACAGAGCGGGGCTGGCCGGCGGCGTTACCATGATCGCGAACGGCATTGACGTCATCGGCATTTTTCCAAAGAGCGAAATCGTCGCCGGCCCAGGCGTTGCCCTGGCCGGAGCACCGCCGCCTCCTTTGCAACTCAACATCACCTATGGGGCAGGGGTCGTTGCCGCGAGCCCGGCGCAGGGCGCGGCCGCGGAATTCATCAAGTTCCTGGTCGAACCGGAGAGCCGGAAGATGTGGACCGCTTGCGGCTTCGATCCGCTGGCGAATTAGCCGCCGCCCGTCAGGTCCGCTTGATGCTGTCGAGGCCGCCCAAGCGGCCGACCAGCGCATTGGCGCCGATTGCCAGCACGAACAGCACGATCAACATGGCGTACATGCGCGGCATGTCGAAAATGCTGTAGGCCTGAATGATCAGGAAGCCGATGCCCTTGTTCGACAGCTTGGTCTCAGCCAGCAGCGTGCCGATCAGCGCCACGCCGAAGCCGAGTCTGATGCCGTTGATGATCGGATGGCGCATGGCGGGGAGATATATTTTCGTCACCATCTGCCAGGTGTCGGCGCGGAAGCTGCTGCCGACCCGGATCAGCACGCGGTCAATTCCACGCATGCCGGCGGCCACGCTGAGCGCCACCGGAAAGAAACAGGACAGCGTACCGAGCGCGACCTTGGATTCGGGGCCCACGCCGAACCACATGATCATGACCGGGAAGAAAATGATCTTGGGTGTCGGCCCGAGATAGTAGATGTAGGATTCAAACGCCTTCGAGAGGAACCGGTTGGCGCCGAGCAGGATGCCGACCGCCAAGCCAGACAGTCCGCCGATCGCGAGCGCAGCGCCGATCTCAGCGGCGGTGACGCCGAGATTGGAGTAAAAGTTCGCGCTTGTGAACAGGCCGGCGAACGCGCGGCCGATCGCCAGCAGCGAGGGCACCACGTCGCGGTAAAGCCAGCCGGAATAAGAGAGCAATTCCCATATCGCCAGCAGCGAAAGGATAATCGCGACGCGCAACAGCGTCACCGGGCTCAGCACCGGCGCGGGTGCCGAGTGCCGAGTTAGTCGACCGGTCTCAGCCATCGCTCCGCCTTTTCCAGCGCCATGAAAAACAGCACACTCACCAAAATCACGAAGCAGATCGCGGCATAAGTGCCGGGGAGATCGTAGCGCTCGGCCAGGTCTTCGATGAGCCGGCCGAGGCCGCCGTAATTGATCAGGAATTCGACTCCGACAACATTGATCAATGCGAAGATCAACCCGAGCCGCAGTCCGACGAAGATGGTCGGCAGCGCAGCTGGGAACAGGATTTTCCAAAACTGCTGCGTGGGCGTCAGATTGAAGCTGCGGCCGACATTGACCAGTACTTTGCGGGTGCCGGCAATGCCCTCGATCGTCTTCAGGATGACCGGCGGCAACGCGGCGACGAAGCCGATCATAATGATGGTCCAGGCGTTGCGCCCGAAGATCACCATGAACAGCGGATACATCAGTACCACCGGCGCCGAGGCCATGGCGGCGACCCAGGTCTCGCAGGCCTGCTGCAACAGCTTGAAGCGGTGCATCAACACACCGCCGGCGATGCCGAATACCGTGATCATGACGCCGGCGGTAAGACACTCGCCGGCGGTGAACAGAAAGCGGCTGAACACGCGTTCTTGCGTCACCACGCGATAGAAGCTGCCGATGATGTCCGATGGCGGCGGCACAATGAAGCGGTTGATCACGCCGACCTGAATAATAATCTCGACGACCAGGAGGAATATCACGAGCGCGCCAAGCCCCACGATTTTGGCGGCAGGATCGCCGAGGCTTGCGCGTTTTGGGGACCGGGCAGCGGTCACGCCGAGGCGCCGTCGTGATGCAGCACGTGCGCTTCCTCGTCGCGCATGCCACGGCTCGCCTCTTCGCGAAGGTCGTTCCAGATTTCCGCGACGTAGCGGCCGAAGGCCGCGCTGCTGACGACTTCTGAAGTGCGCGGGCGCGGCAGGTCGATATCGACGATGCGCTTCGTCTTGCCGGGCCGGTAGGTCATTACCAAAATGCGATCGGACATCTGCACCGCTTCGGTGATGTTGTGGGTGATCAGCAGCGTAGTTTGCTTCAATTGCTGCTGGATCTGCAGCACCTTGTCGCCCAGCAACAACCGCGTCTGTTCGTCGAGCGCGGCGAACGGTTCGTCCATCAGCAGGATTTTCGGCTCGGAAGCGAGCGTCCGGGCGAGCGACACGCGCTGGCGCATGCCGCCGGAGAGTTCGCCGGGATAGCGGTTCTCGAAGCCATCAAGGCCGACCAGCGCGATGAAATGTTTCGCGCGCTCGGCGCGCTTGGCCTTGGCCATGCCGATAAGCTCGAGCGGGAAGGCGACATTGTCGAGCACCGTGCGCCAGGGAAAGGTGGATTCTTCCTGGAATACCATGCCGATCGATTTATGCGGGCCAGAAATAGTTTCGCCGGCGACGCTGACCACGCCGTCGTGATGGCTGAGCAGCCCGCCGATCACGTTGAATAAAGACGATTTGCCGCAGCCTGACGGTCCGATGACCGAGAGGAATTCGCCGGGCCTGACCCGAAACGAGACGTCGTCGACCGCGGTGATCGCGCCGTCCGGCGTGTCGTAGCGCACGACAATGTCGTCCACCACCAAGATGGCGTCATCGGTTTGCGATGCGGCAGCGGCCATTGTCACTCGCTCTTGCGCGTCATCGCCGCGGTCATGGCGGCCGTGTAGCCCGGTTCCACGCGCACATCGACCACCGCGACCGCGCCGGCCTCGACTGCCGCGATGGCTT
>DAIMKK010000214.1:0-5436 GCA_036721745.1 Pseudolabrys sp.
ACGGTGCGGGAATTCGTTAAGGATAAGGAATCGTTGCCGTGACCGCTAGTGACCCAGACCGGATATCACGAGGGGCCGCTCGCGCCTCGCCGCTCACGCATCTGTGGCATCGGTGCTGAGAAACGCGAACGAATTCGCGGTAGGCCGAAGCTGGGGGCCGCATCGGAGCCAGTCATTTAAGACGACGGAGTAGGGGCAATGACTGTCGTGATTGTTTGAGGCAGGTCCGGGTAGTTCCCTGTACTTGTGAAGGCCGCGACCGCGATGACCATTGCGAGCGCAATGGCACCAACGACAATCCAATGCGTGAATTTGATATCGTCACTTATGTTGCGGCGCCGATTAGTGTTCAGTTCGTTTTCATAGGTCATGATTGCCGCCTCGGGCTGATCTAGACAACCAACGTCACAGAGCGGAAAAAGTTCCTATTGTGTGAGCCATCTAAGATGGCGTCGCTGGCAAAACGCCGATTCAGTATGGTCTCTCGTTGGCTCGGTGATGCGGTTCGCTTGACGGATGCCAGGTAGAAAAACCCCGCCGTCGCCGGCGGGGTTGAGTTGGGAATTCAGAGCCCGAAGGTTCATTCAAGCTTTACGCAGACGAGAACGTTAATCGCAGACGCGAACGCGCTGAAGATGCTCGCGTCCATAGCGATCGGTCACTTCTTGCCGCTCGATGTGGCAGGCACTGTAATGGCGACGATATCCGCGGTCGTCGTCACGATAATCGCGGTCGCGGTCCATTTGCGAGCCAACGACTGCGCCGACAGCCAGGCCCCCGATGACGCCGGCCGCGACCGCGCCGTCGTTACGCGCGAAGGCAGGCTGCGACGTGACCGTAACCGCCAATGCCAAGGCAGCTATTGCGGACAGCGAAATGACTTTCAACATGTTTTATTCCTTCAACGTCGGAGGTTAATCGATAATCTGAACGATGCGGTGTGTGCGCGGATCGACCAGCACGGCGTGGTCGTTCACATAGGCGTAGCGGTAGCCCTGCACGTGGTATTGGGACGGCACGTCGTAATAAGTGACGCCGCTTTCCGGCAACATGGCGCCGACACGGAAGTCATTGTCATAGCGATAGGAGGGGTGCCGCTCGTGAATAACATATTCGCGAAAGCGCGGGCGATCCTCAACGCCGAGGATGCCGCCGACCGCGCCGGCAACCGCGCCGATCGTTCCGCCGATCACCGCGCCAACCGGGCCGGCATTATGCTCACCTTGCCGCGCACCTTCCTGGGCGCCGCGCAGAGTGCCTTGCGCCTGCGCCGCCATTGGCAACGCCAAAGTCGCGAGAAGCATTGCGGGTACAATAAACATTGTTGGCAAAAATCTCTTTTGCATGGTCGCTCCATATTGTCGGGGAAGCTCCAATCCATGGAGCTTGATGTATCCCAATGCGCGGGGCGGGCTTTTGTTCCACGCATAACAGATCTTTCGACCTTCGGCAGGCTGCAGCTGGGATGTCTTCGGGATTGCGTTCGGCCGGCAAGATCGCCTTGATTGCCGCCGCCCCTTATCGGCATTTCGTCGGCTCCCGAACGACAAGCGTCAGCCCGTCTGTCCCTTAATCGTGGTCGCAATAACCTCGACTCTTCGCGAATAAAGGCGCATGGTTTCATCAACTTGACGTTCAATCGGAACGTCCCGGCGTTCGCGCCAACTTAATGAAAATTAGCGCTGCCTTGCCACCGCTCGAAAGCGTGGCGAAAGGTTCATATGTTAACTTCGACACTGTCGAAGCACGCGCCATTCGTCGACGTTCAAGACGGAATTACGCTCGCAAATGCCATCGTCGATACCGTCCGCGATCCGCTTGTGGTGCTCGACCAGGATCTCCGCGTCATCGCTGCGAGCCGTTCCTTTTACAACACCTTTCGGCTTGTCCGTGACAAGGTCCGCGGCCACCTGCTTTATGAGATCGACGGCGGTCAATGGGACATCCCGGAGCTTCGCGAGCTGTTAGGAACGATCTCAAACGGTCAAGCAACCGTCGAGGGCTATGAGGTCGACCGCAAGTTTCCGGCGATCGGTCAGCGCGTCATGCTCCTGAATGCGCGCAAGGTTTTTTATGAGAAGGGCGCTCACAGCACCGTGCTGCTGGCCTTCGAGGACATTACCGACCGGCGCGCCATCGAGCGGCAAGTGCAAGAGCTGCTGCGAGAAAAGGATATGCTACTGGACGAGATGCAGCACCGCGTCGCCAACAGCCTGCAAATCATCGCCAGTATCCTCCTCATCAAGGCGCGCACCGTCCAGACGGAAGAGACGCGGCTGCAATTGGAGGACGCACACAAGCGCGTTCTGTCGGTCGCCGCTGTCCAGCAGCATTTGAATGTCGTCGGCGGCGGCAAGCCAATCGAGATTGGCGCATATCTTACCAAGCTATGCGAAACATTGGCTCAATCGATGATCGGCGACAGCCGGTCGATCTCGCTCAAGGTCGACGCCGATGCCGGTACCGCGATTTCGCGCGACGCCGTGAGCCTCGGACTGATTGTCACCGAATTGGTGATGAATGCATTGAAGCACGCATTTCCAGGCGCCAAGCCGGACGCTGCGATCGTCGTTTCCTACAAAGTCTCAGGAACCGACTGGAAGCTGACGGTCTCCGATAACGGCGTCGGTAAGCCTGACGTGACCGCAAGCCAGACCAAACCCGGGCTCGGCACCAGCCTCATCAAGGCGTTGACGAGGCAGCTCGATGCTCTGGTAGATACTAAGAGCGATTCCCGCGGCACAGCGGTCACGATTACGCACGCGACATTTAAATCCCAACCGTTGAAGGAGAACTAAACGATGCACGCCACAGACCCGGGCGTAACGTTTCTTCTGGTTCTCGTCGTCGGCGTTGTCGCCGGGATTTTATTCGACCGGCTTGCTGGGCCGTCGTGGCTCGCCCGCCAATTTTCCGGATCGACCCGCGGCATCATCACAAGCGCACTCGTGGGTATTGCTGGCGCGTTCGTTGGCTATCACATCGGTTTGTTGCTTGCGCTCAGCGGCGGATTGCTGATGTCGATCATTGCGGCGACGATCGGCGCCGCTGTGGTATTGTTCGCTTGGCGGATGGCTAAGTAACAAACGGTCTAGTGCTGGCCGAGGCTTACAACCACACCAATGCCACCCCTAATTTATAATCGCACACCCTAGTTCGCCGGCTTGATTCCCAAAATCTTGCCGATCGCCGCCACGGCGGCCCTTTGATCGTCGAGCGCAACTTGGAATTCGGCCGGCGATCCCGGGTTGATCACCTGCCCGGTGGAGCCGAGCCGCGCAACGACGTCCGGATCGGCGGCAATGGCGCGAATATCCGCGGCGATCCGGTCGCGCACCGCCAGCGGCATGCCGCGCGGCCCGAGCAGGCCGACCAGACCGTCGAATTCGAGCGATTTGTAGCCGGCCTCCTTTCCGGTCGGAATGTCCGGCAGCACCGCTGCGTGCTGAAGGTTGGTCAAGGCGATCACCTTCACTTTTCCAGCCAGCACGCGCGGCCGCATGATCGCATAGGCGCCGACAAAGGCCTGGATGCGCCCCTCGGACAGATCGTTGATCGCCGTCACCGGGTCCTTGTACGGCACCTTCGCCATTTCCAGATTCTCGGTTTTCAGGAATGCCGCCCACATCAGATCGTTGGCGCCCGTCACCGATGCATAATTTAGTTTGCCCGGCGTCGCTTTGATCTTGGCGGCCAATTCCTTCACGCTGCCAACTTCCAGCGCCGTCGGCACGCCGAGCGCTATCAGCGTATTGGTCACGCGCGCGATCGGCACCAAATCCTTGATGTCGTAGGGCAGCTTCTCGTGCAACAGCGGATGCGCGGTGAAGGTCGAGGCCGGCGCGAACAGCAGAACATGGTCGTCGTGCGCGGCGATCACCGCGGTGATCGCGATGAAGGCATCGCCGCCTGGCTTGTTCTCGACCACCACCGGCTGGCCCCACTTGGCCGACAGCTTGTCGGCGAACACCCGCGCGGTGATGTCGACGCCGGAGCCGGGGCCGAGCGGAATGATGAACCTGACCGGCCGCTGCGGCCACGTTTGCGCCGACGATGGCGCGGCGGTCGATAGCAGCGCGGCGAAACCGCAAACAATCAAAGTGAGAATCGAACGCCATAGGCTGCGCATGGATTTTTCCTGTGATGATAGCGATGACAAATTCATGAACGGCTGCGCACAATGTTTATCCAGTGGAACCGCAACGCGCAACGCATTGCATATTTGCGCAATGGTATTCGAGTGGGCGGGATCGTGAGCGGTTTCCTGCTACTTGTCGTGAAATTTTCGGAAATTCACAGTTGACGGAGAGTATTGCACCGCCGTATTGCGCCGCACAACGATCTATTGTGGCGCACGATCAATCGCTTGCTGCCGCCATTCCCGCCGCGCATGACGCGTCATGCAAATTTCGATTGACCGGCTTGCACCCGCTTCTGAGCCAGCGCGTTTCCTGCTAGTCTCGCCGTACATCAACAAGGGAGGCACTGCCGTGGACCTTGCCTTGCGACTGAATGTGCTCGCTGTGTGCGCCGTGTTCGCTTTCGTTGGCGCGATCTTGCTGGGGGCATTTTGAGTTCAAGCGGCCGACGACGACGCCAAACCAAAAATTGCCGGTGTGAAACCGGCCGATAATTTAAGCACCGGAGAGCATCCCTCTCCGGTGTTTTGTTTCTTACGCGTGCGGCGACCTAAGCCGCCACGATGCTGGGCGCGGCGGGCCGATCGTAGTTGAGGATCGGCGCCAGCCACTTCTCGGCCTCCGTCACGCTCCAGCTTTTGCGCTTGGCGTAATCCTCGACCTGGTCGTGCTCGATCTTGCCGACGCCGAAATAGTGGCTCTGCGGATGGCTGAAATAGAGCCCGCACACCGCGGCCCCCGGCCACATGGCGAAGCTCTCGGTCAGCTTGATGCCGATACGCTCGGCCTGCAGCAGGCGGAATAGCGTGCCCTTCTCGGTATGGTCGGGCTGCGCCGGATAGCCGGGCGCCGGACGGATGCCGCGGTATTTCTCCGCGATCATGTCGTCGCTGGTGAGCGCCTCGTTCGGCTCATAGCCCCAGAATTCCTTGCGCACGCGCTGGTGCAGCCGTTCGGCAAAGGCTTCGGCCAGCCGGTCGGCCAGCGCCTTGACCAGAATGGCGGAATAATCGTCGTTGGCGCGCTTGAAGCGGTCGGCGACGTCGTCCTCGCCGATGCCGGCGGTAACGGCAAAGGCGCCGATGTAATCGGCAAGCCCGCTGTCGCGCGGCGCCACGAAATCGCTGAGCGCCTCGTTAAAGCGCCCTTCGCGCTTGGACAACTGTTGACGAAGTGTGTGCAGCGTCGCGACCGGCGCCCTTCGCGCCTCGTCGGCGAACACCTGAATATCGTCGCCCTGCGCCTGCGCTGGGAAGAAACCGAACGCGGCGCTGGCCGTGAACCAGCGCTCGGCCAC
>DAIMKK010000215.1:0-5421 GCA_036721745.1 Pseudolabrys sp.
CCGGCCGATGATCGAGCCGGTCCTAGTCGAGGTGCCGAATCCCGGCCACCCCTACGGCGCCAAAGGCGCCGCCGAGGTCAACATTTGTCCCCCGATGGCGGCGATCGCCAACGCGATCGAACGCGCGATCGGCCGGCGGCTGACGGAGCTGCCGATGTCGCCACCGAAAGTGCTTGCAGCAATCGATACGCGTGAACAGGCTTAGGCTGCCCTGTCCAGTTGAGCACTACGATCCGCGTTTTCGGATCAGTCCATCGGGCTTACAACAAATCGGGGGCGACTATTGCCCGCGAAAGCGTAGCCATGATCAATGCGGATTTTTAATGCAGGACTTACTTGGAAGATAACGGGACTTCATACAAGAACAAATCTGGGGAATTTGTTGGAATAGCAGGTGACCGCGTTGTCGGAATGAACTTCCGCGCATCATTTAAGTTGTTGGAAATATTGGTGGGCGCACCAGGGCTCGAACCTGGGACCCGCTGATTAAGAGTCAGCTGCTCTACCAACTGAGCTATGCGCCCGGATTGCCGTCGGCGGGACCCCGCCAGGCGAGGTTCGCTTAGCAAAGGCGGGACGAGGTGTCCAGCCGCGCTCGCCTCCCAAATTGAAGCAAAAGCCGCCGGGCGCACCCGGCGGCTTCTGGCGATGGCGGGGCGACCGCCCCTACACTTCGTTGCGGCGGCTCACTGCGGCCGCGGGCCGCCTTCCGGTCCCATCGGGCCGCGCTCGATGCCGCCCTGGCCGCGATGCATCCAGCCGCGCTGCCCGTGCATGCCGTGTCCACCACGTCCGCCGAGCCGCGCCAGCACGGTGAAGCGGTGCTTCTGCGCCTCATCCAGACTCTTGTAGAGCGGGCCGGCGGCGTCGGCGACCTTCTTGAGCGCGGCGCCGCGCTGCGAGAGCACATCGGCGCGCAGAGCGAGGCGCTCGACCGGATCCTTCGGTTGGTCGGCGCTGGCGCGCGCGGCGAAGCGTTCCGAGCGTTGCTTGGCAAGATCGCGCAGCGCGCTTTCCACCGCCGGCCAATTCTTATCCTGCTCGGCGGTGAGCTGCAGTCCGGCATGCAACGCCGCGATGCGCGCATCGCCGAACGCGGCGATGTCCTGCGCGCTCGGCCGCCAGTGCGGCGCGAAATCGCGGTCGCCGGGGCTTTGCTGCGCGTAGGCAAGCGTAGCGCCGGCGATCGCAAGCGCGGTCGAGCCGGCGAGAACAGTCTTCCACATGGCATTCCTCCAATGGCATTTCCGATGACGCCAATAGTGGAACAGCGCCACGCCTTTTCAAGTTAAAGTTTGGACAGAGATTAATTCAACGCAATGTAGATGTACGCGTGTTCAGCATAAAGTCGCGCAGGAAATGGCGGCGTCATTCGTTGCCGTGCGCCTCGCTCACATCATGCCGAGCGCGCGCGGCAGCCACAGCGACAAGTCGGGCCAGTACGTTACGACGACCAGGAAGCCCAACATCGCCAGCAACCACGGCCAGACCGCGATGGTGAGTTCGGTGATGCCCATCTTGGCGATGCCCGACGCGACGTACAAATTCAGGCCGACCGGCGGATGGCACAAGCCGACTTCCAGGTTGACCGTCATCAGGATACCGAAGTGGATCGGATCGATGCCGAGTTTGATCGCAACCGGAAACAGGATCGGCGCCATGATCAAGATAATCGACGACGCCTCCATCACGTTACCGGCCAGCAGCAGCAGAACGTTGACCACCAGCAGGAACGAGACCCAGCCGAGGCCCTGGTCGGTCATCCACTCCGCCAGATGCTGCGGAATATTCTCGTAAGTGAGCAAGAACGAGAACAGCACCGCGTTGGTTATGATGTAGAGCAGCATTGCGCTCAAATTGGCTGCCGACAGCAACACCCGCGGCACGTCGCGAAGCTTGAGGTCCTTGTAGACGAACACTGCGACGACGAAGGCATAAACCGCGCTCATGGCGGCCGCCTCGGTCGGCGTGAATATGCCGGAATAGATGCCGCCGATCACGATGAAGATCAGGAGAAGACCCCAGACCGACTCGCGGAACGTGTGCAGGCGCTCGCCGAAGGACGCTTTCTGCATGCGCGGATAGTCGTTACGCCAGGCGCGGTAAAACGTGACCGCGCCGAGCACCGTCGCCAGCGCAATGCCGGGGACAATGCCGGCGATGAACAGCTTTCCAACCGAGGAATTGGTGGCGACGGCGTAGAGCACCATCGGGATGGACGGCGGAATCAAGATCCCCAACGAGCCGGACGTGGTGATCACGCCGGCGCCGAAGCGCTTGGGGAAGCCCTGCGCCACCATTGCCGGCAGGATGACCGAGCCGATGGCGACGACCGTCGCGGGAGACGACCCGGACACCGCCGCAAACAGCGCGCAGGCAAGAACGCCCGCGAGCGCCAAACCGCCATACCAATGCCCGACCATGGCGGTCGCGAAGCTGATCATGCGCCGCGCGACCCCGCCATGCGTGAGGAAGCCGCCGGCCAGGATGAAGAACGGGATCGCCATGATCTCGAAGCTTTCCAGCCCGGTGAACAGCTTGAGCGCCACCGATTCCGTGCGCACGTCGGTCAGCGTGAACATGAAGGTCAGTACGGTCAGGCCGAGCGAGATCGACACCGGCATGCCGGTCAGCATCAGCGCGAGCAGCAGGACGAACATGATGACCGCGCGCATGCCCTGCGGCAGCACAATGAATCCGGTGGCGTGCGCGACACAGATCGCCACGATCAAAAGCGGCGCCAGGATCAAAATGATGCCGAGCGGGCTGCTTTCGCTGTCGCGCTTCTCGCGCGCGGCGATGTCGGCGGGATGCAATGCATCGGCCTCGATGCCGTCGACATGGGCTGCGTCGTGGTGCGGCAGTTGGCCGGTCCAGTAGAACCACCAGGCGACTTGCAGGAAACGGAAGCACATCAGTCCGGAGCCGAGCGGCAGCGTCAGGTAGATCATCCACATCGGCCATTCGAGATCGTTCGACTGCTGGCCGGTCTTGAACATTTCCTCCACAAACGAGCCGCCGAACACGGCGACGATGCCGGTAAACAACGCGCCACAGAGCAGACTGAAGACGACGACCCGCTTGCGCGACGCCGCGGGAAGCATATTGACGAAGACGTCGACGCCGACATGGATGCCCGTCCGCACGCCATAAGCGGCGCCGAACTTAGCCATCCAGATGAACATGTAGATGCAGAGCTCCTGCGCCCAGGACAAATCCAGGGACGCGAGCCAAAGATAGAGGTCCTTCAGCAACCAAGGGACGACGGGGACGCCATGCACGTCCGCCCATTTCGACACGTTGATGGTGATGCCGGTGCCATAGCGATGCAGCACGGCGACGAAAATCAACAGTGTCGCCGACGCAATCAGCGTGGCAATCAGCCACTCTTCCAAATGGTCGAGCGCTCGATTGAGCCGCTTGAGCACGTGAATCCCCTCGGTCTGGAACCAATACGGCCGGGAGCGCGACACTCCCGGCCGATTATTATTGTTGGCCGTAGAAGGCTAGCCTCTGTTCACATCTTGATGTTGAGCTCTTTAGCGAGCAGATCGAGCACTTCTTGCCCAACGCGACCCTTGGCCCACTTGTAGGTCGGCGCCATCGCAGTCTGCCAGGCCTTTTTCTGATCGTCTGTGAGATAGTGCAGCGTGGTCTTGCCCGACTTCTTGATCTCGGCCAGCGCGTCTTCATTTTCCTTGACCGCGATCGAATTGGTGTAGTCGGTCGCTTCATCCATCGCCTTGTCGAGTTCTTTGCGGATATCGGCGGGCAGACCGTTCCAGAACTTGGTGTTCACGATCACCGCGTATTGCAGATGCGCGTGATAGGAGACGGTGATGTGCTTCTGCACCTCGTGGAATTTCTGCGTCAGATAGTTCGACGGCGTGTTTTCGCAGCCGTCAACCACGCCGGTTTGCAGCGCCTGGTAGACTTCCGAGAACGCCAAGATCTGCGGGATCGCGCCGACGTCGCGGAAATACTGGTCGGCGATCTTGGACCCGGAGATGCGCATTTTGATGCCCTGGAAATCCGCCGGATTGAGCAGCGGCTTATTGGCCGACACCATATGGAAGCCGTTGTCCCAATAGGCGAGGCCCGTGATGCCCTTCGGCTCGAGTTTCTTGAACAGATACTTGCCGACCGTACCCTTCATGGCCTTGGTGTAAGCCGCTTCATCTTTGAATAACCAGGGCAGATCGAGAGACTCAAATTCCTTGGCGCCGAGGGGCGCGAACTTCGCGGTCGACGGCGCCAGCATCTGTACCGAACCCAACTGCAAGGCTTCGATCTCTTCCTTGTCTTTGAACAGTTGCGAGTTCGGGTAGACTTCGACCTTGACCTTGCCGTTGGTGTATTTCTCGGCGAGCTCCTTGAACTTGAGCGCGCCCTTGCCTTTCGGCGTGTCATTGGCCACGACGTGGCTGAATTTGATGATAATCGGCGACTGGGCCATGCCGGTGCCAGGCGCCATGAAAATGGCGGCCGCTGCCGCCGCGAGAAGCCATTTACGCATCGACGTTTTCCTCCGATTTAGAGCGTGGATACCGGCTTTTTGCCGGTTTTTCCGCCGTTTAAGGTGGCATTAAACCGGTTTCCCGGCAAGTAGACCTATTGCCAGCATCGGTCGGAGTAGTGAAAAGTCTGGGCGGAAATTAATGGCACGCAATCTTCATTGAATTTTGTTCGTCGCAGATATTAATTCATCATCCCGAGCACGCGCGGCAACCAGAGCGACAATTGCGGGACGTAAGTCACCACGCCAAGGAAAGCCACCATGGTGAGCAGCCACGGCCATACTGCAATGGTGAGTTCGGTGATGCCCATCCTGGCGATGCCGGAGGCGACATAGAGATTAAGCCCGACCGGCGGGTGGCACATTCCGACTTCCATATTCACCGTCATCAGAATACCGAGATGGATCGGGTTGACGCCCAGGCCGACCGCGACCGGGAACAGAATCGGCGCAGTGATCAGCACGATTGACGACGGCTCCATGACGTTGCCGGCCACCAGCAGAAGGATGTTCACCAACAGCAAGAATTCCACCTGCCCGATGCCGGACCCGGTGGCCCAGGCGGTGATCGACTGCGGAATCTGTTCGCTGGTCATCAGAAAGGAGAACAACACCGCATTGGTAATGATGTAGAGAATCATGGCGCTCATATTGGCGGATGAGAGCAGCACCTTCGGTATGTCCGATAATTTCAGATCTCGGTAGACGAACACCGCGACGACGAAGGCGTCAGATCGACTGGCGGAACGCGACTAACGCTTCCCACCACGTCGCCTTTTAGGTGGTCATACCGAGCAAGAAGGCGAGGATCAGACCGGGGATAACGCCGGCCATGAACAGTTGCGCGACCGAAGCCGACAGCACGCGCTTGCCTTCCGGGTCGATCGCCACGCTGCCGCCGGTCG
>DAIMKK010000216.1:0-4852 GCA_036721745.1 Pseudolabrys sp.
GCCCAGCCGGTGTCGTAGGGGATCGCCGAGGGTGCCTCAGGCGTCCAGGCGCCTTCGTCGGTGACCTGCATCGGCTTGCCGCCGGCGCCCGGAGGCACTTGCGGGCCTTTACGTCCGGCGTGAGCGAGCTGCACGCCGAGCTTGGCCACGCCATATTGGCGGCAGAACTCGTACACGCGCTTGAGCGCGGCTTCGTTCTCATCCGAATACATGCCGGCGCATTTCGGCGAGATGCGGCCTTGCGGATTGACGTCGGTCATCTCGGCCATCACCAGGCCGGCGGCGCCGAGCGACATGTTGCCGAGGTGCATCAGGTGCCAGTCATTGGCCGAACCGTTGGTGGAATTGTACTGGCACATCGGCGACACCACGACGCGGTTCGGCAAAGTCAGACCGCGCAGGGTGATTGGAGAAAACAGAACGCTAGCCATTGTCGGATTTTCCTTTCAGTGCGGAGACGTTTTGTTAGTAGAGGCCACTGACATGATAGGCGTGCATGGCGACGACCAGACAGCAGATGGCCCAGAACACGCAATATTCGATACCGCCGATGACCCAGATCCATTTCTTGGTCAGCTTGTAGGTCGCGGCGGCGGCGATCATGAGGTGGATGAAGGCGATGATGGCGATGATGGCGGTGTAGAGGTCGAAAAGCAGGCCGATGGTTAGCACGACCTCGATGGCGCCGGCGAGATACATCCAGAATTTCGGCGGCTTGAAGCCGACATCGACATAGAACTGTAGTGCCTGCGGCACCGTGATCTTGCCGACGATATGCGGGATGAAGAACAGCGCGCAGGCTATACGCAGAAGATTGAACTCATTGAGCAGGTTGAATTTATCGGCGAGCGACATCAGACCCCCCTTGGTAGCGGTTTGTTTTTGGACTATTGCAGCTTTTTGCCCTTCAGCCAGGCCGCGCCCTTGGCATAGAGCGCGTCCAACTCCGGACCTTCGAGGCCCGGCAGATCGCGTTTGACCGTGAAGCCGTTTTTGGTCTGCAAATAGCCGAGGTGGCGGTAACCCTCCGGAAACTGCGCCAGCAGTTTCGGGTCGAGCACGAGCTTGGCGCCCGGATCGATCGGATCGAGCCGGTCTTTCTCGTAGGCCAAGCGGCGCAGCACGATGCCCCAGCGCCCTTTGCGCTTTTCCAGAAAATCGTAGAACCGCCCGGTACACACCACGTCGCACATCACGCCTTCGACCGGGGCGCGCTGCGAAATCGTCATCTTGGTCTGCGCAATGGCGCGCTTGCCCTTAATGTCGATGCTGATGCCGCCGAGCATGTGCAGGATGCGCACACCATGGTCGTGGCCTTCCTGGCTGACCTTGATGAATTCCTCGAACCCGCCCTGGAACCAGGTCGCCCACATCTGGCCTTCCTTGTGCCAGACGGTGCGGAAGCGGTCCCACATCCGCGCGTCGCGCCAGACCGCCCAGTTCTCGATCAGCGCGCGGATCGCCAATCGGTCGGCGGTGTCTTTCGGCATGGATAGTCCCCTCGGCTTTATGCTTCATAGCTGATATGGAACTACCCGTCATCGTCCGGGGAAACCAGAATGGCACGACTTGAAGGAAAAACCGCCATCGTCACCGGCGGCGCCAGGGGCATCGGCCGGCATTATTCGCAGGCGCTCGCCGCCGAAGGCGCGCGCGTGATGATCGCCGACATCGCCGACGGCAAGGATCTCGCCATCGAAATCGCCGGCCGCCATGGCGCAGATAGCGTGGCAAACGTCAAATTCGACGTCAGCGACGAGAAGGCGGTCAAGAGCTTGGTCGCGCAAACCGTCGAGCGCTTCGGTCAGATCGATATCCTGGTCAACAACGCGGCGCTCTATTCGACGCTCAAACCCAGAAATTTTAACGAGTGGGATGCGGATTTGTGGGACCGCGTGATGGCGATCAACACGCGCGGGCCGTTTTTGATGGTCAAACATGTCGCGCCGCACATGATCGAGCGCCGCAGCGGCAAGATCATCAACATCGCCTCGGGCGCCGCCTACAAGGGCGTCCCGCACATGCTGCCTTACGTCACCTCGAAGGGCGCCATACTCGCCTTCACCCGCGCGCTGTCGCGCGAGCTCGGGCAATTCGGCATCGCGGTCAACTCGCTATCGCCGGGCTATATCCTGAGCGACACCGGGCTCGAGAACGCGACGCATGTGAAGGAGGAGCGCATCCCCGTGCGCAATTCCCGCGCGTTCAAGCGCGACGCCTATCCGGAAGACCTGCTCGGCGCGCTGGTGTTTCTCGCCAGTAGCGACAGCGATTTCGTCACCGGGCAATCGCTGGTGGTGGACGGCGGCGCGGTCAATAATTAGGGCAAGGACGCAGTCGGATTGACCGTCATTCCCACGCCAAGTGGGACGGCGGACGCCGACACCTTGTGCGTCAGTTCGGCGATCTTCTTGAGGTGGCTGATCGCCGCCTTGGCGCCATCCGTCTTGGTCAAGTAATCGAAGGTCTCATCCTCATCGTTCTCGACCGGCAGCAAGGCCGTATCCACGTACGAATGCCGGTTCGGGTCGTGCGCGATGCGCCACGCCGTCATCAGAACCCACCGCGTGGTCCGCAGAAATGCCGCATTGCGCACGATCAAGTCCCGTAGATAGCGTGCGAAGAACATCAAGACGTTTTCAGGCTCCAATCCGGGCCGCTGTTCGCTCGGATGTTTCATCCGGATCAGGCCGCTTTGCAGCGGATGAACTTTTTCGAACTGCATCATGGTCGAAAACTGCACCAGAACCTTGGCGAGGCTGAACATCGGAACCTTGGTGACGGCGGCCCGTTTCAGCAGCGTCGTCATGTGCGCGCGCGTGTAGTAAAGGCCCCACACCTCTTCATAGATCGATTGCAATTCTTGCCGGCTCATCTTCGGATGATCGGTGACCGGATGTTCCAGGTCGTATTTATTCAGGTCGCTATCCATCGCGACGCCCTTGGTCCACATCACCTTGTGGTCCTCGGAACCCGGCAGTGGCGTCAGGATATTGAATTCCAGCAGATCGACCGGCAGCTCGCGCTGGACGATTTCGATGTCGCGCCGGATCGATTCAGGCGTCTCACCGGGAAAGCCGAGAATGTAGCCCGCATAGAGGAAGATGCCTTCCGCCTTCCAGGCCAGCATCATCTTGCGGTATTCGGTGATCTTGTTCTGCTTCTTCTTGGCGGCGGCGAGATTGTCGGGATTGATGTTTTCAAGCCCGAGAAAGACCCGCGTGACGCCGGCTTTTTTCGCCTTCTCGATGAAACGCGGAATCTTGTGGCACATGGTGTCGACCTGGATCATCAGGCCGAGCGGGATCTTGTCCACCTCGCGCAGTTTAGCCAGGCGGTCGAAGATCACTTCCCATTCTTTGTTGCGCGCGAAGTTGTCGTCGGTGATGAAGAAGCGCGATATTTTTTGGTTCCAGTTGGCGCGCACGACTTTCTCGATATCGTCGGGCGTGCGGTAGCGCGACTGGCGGCCCTGAACGTTGATGATCGTGCAGAAGGAACACTGGAACGGGCAGCCGCGGCCGGCGTCGAAGGCCGCGTTGGTGCCGGCGGTTCGCCGCACGAATTGCCGTGGCAGAAATGGGCTCGGCGCGCCGCCGAGACCCGGCAGATCGTTCATGTAGTTGTAGAGCGGTTTTAATTGATTGGCCGCGGCGTCGCGCAGGAAATCGTCGAAGCGCCCCTCGGCTTCGCCGGCGAACAGCGAGACGCCCATGTCGCGTGCGGAATCGAGGTCGATCGCTTTGCCGTCGAGCATGGCCAGGCAGCCGGACACATGGAAGCCGCCCATCGCCACCTGGATGCCGGCGGCGCGGAAGGGTCTCGCGATATCGAGCGCGCGCGGATATTGGTTCGACTGCACGCCGACCAGTCCGAGCATTCCGAAATTGCCGTGCTTGCGGAAGCGCCGAATGAGCTCGTCGATTTTGACGCGGGTGTTGGTCTCGTCAATGACGTCGATGTCGATCTCGACGTCCTCTCCCAGGACGCGCCGTTGCGCCGAGTCGAGTGCCAATCCGTAAACGGCGGCGAGCGAATTCGACGGGATCAGCGCCCGCCACCAACGGATGACGTAGCCATCGTCGTTGTAATGGGAAGGCTTCAGAAGGATAAGCTGAAACCGGCGCTTTGACGCCAATTGGACCGCCTTTGCCATAGGAGAAGCTTACAGCCTCGCACGGCGTGCTCCCAGCGGCAAATATGGCGAAAACGCCCCTGTAGACGCCAAGCGGGTCAATGATTAGCTAAAATCCATGCACTGCGGCAGCCACCGGGTTATATTTCGGCAGCCGCGGAACTCCGTTATAAAGCTGCAAAATCAACGATCGGACTGGAAGGAACACGCCCATGGCGGTCGCAACCGCAACAACGCCCGGCTCCAAGCACAACGTGCAGGCGGCGCGGCAGGCCTATTACGACAAGATCGCCAAGTTCCACATGACGCCGCTCTGGGAGGTGCTCAAGGACCTGGTGACGCCGGAACCGAAGACGCAAATCCAGCCGGCGACGTGGAAGTTCTCCGACGTCAAGAAGCTGATGCTGGAAGCAGGCGACGTGATCGGCACTGAGGAGGCCGAGCGCCGCGTGCTGGTCTTGGAAAATCCCGGCATGCCGGGCAAGTCGCGCGTGACCAATTCGCTGTTCGCCGGCATCCAGTTGATCCTGCCCGGCGAGATTGCCGACGTGCACCGGCATTCCGCCTCCGCCATTCGTTTTGTGCTGGAAGGCGAGGGCGCCTATACCGCGGTCGAGGGCGAGAAGACCATGATGAAGCACGGCGACTTCATCATCACCGCCAACTGGGCGCCGCACGACCATGGCAATCCGGGCCAGCAGCCGGTGATGTGGCTCG
>DAIMKK010000216.1:4862-5412 GCA_036721745.1 Pseudolabrys sp.
GGCTCGACGTGCTCGATTTGCCGACGATCATTCATTTCGAGACCTCGTTTGCCGAGCATCCCGACGAGAAGATGCAGAAGACCAATCACGAGAACGGAGATTCATTCGAGCGTTATGCCTCCGGCGTGCTGCCGGACGGCGCGCCGGCAACGATGAACCGCAGCCCGGTGATCAACTACCCTTACGCCAAGATGCGGCCGATCCTGGAGCGGCTGAAGAACACCGGCGATATCGACAAGCGCCACGGCGCGCGCGTGCGCTACGCCAATCCGATCAATGGCGGGCCGGTGCTGCCCACCATGGGCGCCCATCTCGCGCTTTTGCCGAAGGGCTTCAAAGGCGAACCCTACCGCTCGACCGACGGCACCATCTTCGCGGTCGGCGAAGGCCAGGGCACCACCATCATCGATGGCAAGCCGTTTGACTGGAGCGTCAACGACGTGTTCGTGGTGCCGCCGTGGCAGCGTTATTCGCACAACGCGGCCGCCGAATCGGTGCTGTTCTCGATTTCCGACCGACCGGCGCAGGAAGCGCTCGGCCTCTGGCGGGA
>DAIMKK010000217.1:0-3805 GCA_036721745.1 Pseudolabrys sp.
GCCTGCCACGGTCAGCTACGCAGACCATGTCGCAAACCAACCTGGGCAGTTACAACTATTATTATTCGCAGCCAAAGCCTGACGGCGGCCAAGACAATAATCGACTAGAGGATTACTTTTCTTCCATCGAAACCGGTTGGCCTTCGTTAGTTTCAAAAATTGAACGCGGCGAACGGTACGAAGGCGGACTCGACGATCTATTGCTATTCGCAATTATGCATCGTGTGCGAGTCCCGACAGCCCGCGACGCGGCCGAAAAGATGTTGGCAGAATCGGTGCGAATGCATGTCCGACATCACAATGATCGCGGCGAATTGCCACCTACCCCGCCAGGAATGACCTTTGAATATCTAGACCAACACACTGTCATTAGCATTGACCCTCACAAGTCAATCCATGCGATGGCTAATTTCGCGCAGGGAATGAACAAGATAATCGACGCGATCGGATTTGAAATATTGGAAAATCAGACAACCGAAGGATTTATCACTAGCGACAATCCAGTGATCTATTTTGATCCTACCGTTCCAGCGGGATCGTTGCAGCCCTACAATATTAATCGAAATCGCATGGAAATTGAGTTCATGTTCCCAATAACCCCACGTTTCATACTGTGGGGACACTCTATCCTAAAACCAAAATTGGGACATCGCGCTACATTTTATCGGACTATTACGGATAAGCAGTTCGTTAAGCGCGCAAATGTCCTTACTGCGCGTTTTGGCAACCGGATGATTTTTTCCAATGAGGCTCGTCACCAACCGCTTGTGAAAAAATACGCCGCTAGGTCGCCCGTGGTTTCAGTGACTCACATGAAAACGAAGACCGGCCGTGGAATATTCGTTCAGTCCGTATTCGGCCAACGTGAGCCAAAACCGAAATGGAACAAGCGGCAGGCATAAGTAAGCGCGGCAAGCGTAGTGTGGGCTAAGGCGCGGAATGCGCCGAGTCCACCGCAACCGTCCGTGCGAATTTCGGATTTAGCCGGTGGGCTTCGCTGCGCTCAGTCCACCCTACAACCACTGCTAAAAGCGTGGTAGAATGCAGACATGAAAACCAAACGCCTGACCCAAGCCCTCGAACGCGTCGAAGCGTGGCCCGCGCATGCGCAGGACGAGCTGGCCGAGATCGCGCGCGACATCGACGAGAGCCTCGGCAAGGGCGACTATGAGCCGACGCCGGCCGAGCTCGCCGGCATCGATCGCGGCCTGCGCGACGCCGCCGAGGGCCGCTTCGCGACGCAGCCCCAAGTCGACGCGGCGCTCGCCAAGCTGCGCGGCGCATGAAGGTCGTCTATACCGACGCCGCGCTGCACGACCTCGATGAAATGACCGTTTGGCTGAAGGCCCACTACCCCGGCCTCGGCAAAGCCGTCGAACGGCGCATCCGCCTCGTCGTTGCCCACATCGCGCGCTGGCCGGACAGCATGCGAGCGTCGGCGCACCGTCCCGGCGTGCGCGTCGTCCCGCTCGGGCGTTACCCCTATAAGATTTTCTATCGCGTCAGCGGCGAAGCAGTGGAAATACTGCACATCCACCATGCGGCGCGCGAGCCGTGGGATGAGGAAGCGTAGCCCTACTTCGCCGTCACCATCGCGCGCGGCGTGACCATGGTCACGATGGCGTCGGCGGCATCGGTGGCGAAAACCGGGTCGCGCTTGAGCGCCTCGAAGCTGCGCGGCGCCGGGATCGGATCGCCGTCGACTTTCATCGCGGCGAAATGTCCGGCCAGCGCCTCGGCGGCGTTGCCGACCGCCTGCTCGAAGGTATCGCCGGCCGAGATGCAACCGGGCACGTCCGGGAAGCTCACCCCGTAGCTCGTGCCGGCGTCCTTGTGCACCAGTGCGATGTAACCTGCCATTGCTCTATCGCCGCTCCTGCAATGCCGCCTGCCGATAGATCGACCTTACCGTCTTCGGATGCAAGTCCCGGCGCGGGTGCGGAACCGTCACCTTGCCGGGCTTAACCGGGTGCTTGAAATGATGATGGCTGCCGGTCGCGCCGATATAGACCCAGCCATCGGCTTCAAGCTCCCGGATAATATCACGCGAATCCTTGCCCACAGCCCGCTCCCAGGGTGCAATCGATTGCACGCTCCGGTTGCTGGATCAAGTCGCCCTGGGTCCCCGCTTTCGCGGGGACGAGCGGGAGAGATCACGCCAACACGCTAGGCCCGCTCGTTGGTGTCGTAGACTTTGACCTGGGCTTGCGAACTTTTATTCTTGAGTTGCAAGCCGGCCTTCAGCGCCGCCGTAATGGACCCGTATTCGGAGTCGAACTTGCCGCCGACCTCGACGATATAGCCCTCGCGCGTGACCATTGTCTTGAACCGGGTTTGGCATGAGGTCCCCCATTGGCGCGGCGAATCGAAAGACGCCGGCGCCATCTTCATGCGCCCGCAGGCCTTGCGGCCCGTTTAAACGATCGGGTTAATTTTTCCTGAATCGGTACCGCGAGCAGGCCGCGCGACTTACGGCAGCACCGGATTGGTCAGCAGGGCGAGGAGCAATAGAACCGCGATGGCGGCGATGAGCGCGAAATCGGCGACTCGGCCAAAACCGCGCGATGTGGGATCGGTCAGATGTTGATGCGTATGGCTGAGCATGGGAACCCCCGTTTGAACCGGGAAAGCGACAGTATGCGTTTCATCAAGACCAATTCGCCAGCCGCCGCAATGATTTGGATCAAATGCCGCAATCAAGTTTCGCAGCGCAGATGAGCGCGATTACCCGCTCATTCCCGCCCCCACCTGCGCGGGGGCAGGCTCCAGCGGGCATCCAGTTCTTTCAGACGGAGCAAGTTGCCCTGGGTCCCCGCTTTCGCGGGGACGAACGGAGAATTTTTCACGCCTTCTGCCGGTCGTTATCGATCGGCAGCACCTGCCCGGAGATCGCCTTGGCCGCATCCGAGGCGAGGAACACGGCCAGCGCCGCGATGTCTTTGGGATCGACCATGGCCTTGATCGACTGGTTCGCCATCGCTTCCGCGCGCACCTCGTCCACCGTCTTGCCGCCGATCTGCGCGCGGCCGGCGAACACCCGCTCGATGCGCTCGCCGGCGACCGCGCCGGGCGCGATCGCGTTGGCGCGGATGCCCCATTCGCCCAGCTCCACGGCCAGCGTCTTGGTGAAGCCGATCACGCCCCATTTGGTCGCCGCGTAAGGGCTGCGGTTCTTGAAGCCGAAGCGGCCGGCCATCGAGGCCATGTTGATGATGACGCCGGCCTTGGATTGCTTGAGGTGCGGGATGGCGAGCCGCGTGACGTCGAACATGGCGGTCAAGTTGACGGCGACGACCTTGTCCCACGAGTCCGGCGGCATCTGCTCGACCGGCAGCGTCAGGCCGGCGATGCCGGCATTGTTGATCAGCACGTCGAGCCCGCCGAGCGCGGCGACGGCGTCCGGCACCATGCGCTCGATGTCGGCGCGCACCGCCATGTCGCAGCGCCGCGCGATCAGGCCGGGGACTTCCTGTTCGAGTTCGCCCAGCGCTTTGCCGTCGATGTCGCAGACGAAAACCTTGGCGCCGGTCGCGGCGAAGGCGCGCGCGAATTCGCGGCCGATGCCGGCAGCGCCGGCGGTGATCAACACGCGTTGCGGCATGGAGGCCCCCTGTTTGTTGCTCTTGTGTTTACTCCACGCGCGCCGCAGTTTCACCACGAACCGCGCCGCCTATCGCCGGTGCGCTGTCGTGCTAGAAAGCCTGCCATGTTGCGACCTGTTGCCGTCGTCCTCGCCGCCGCCATCATGCTGTCGCCCGCGGCCTTCGCCGCGCCGGCGGAGCACCCGGCCGCCGCGACACACAAA
>DAIMKK010000217.1:3815-5410 GCA_036721745.1 Pseudolabrys sp.
CCCGCCACTGGCGCGGTTACGGCTTCCTGCCCGGCTACCGGCCGCCCGAGGTGGTCGCGCGCGCGCGGGCGGAGCACTATTGGCGCAGCGGCCCGCATTACTACGGCCCGGCCTGGCCGCGCTACTACCGCGGGCGCTGGAACGGCGGCGGCTTCGGGCCCTGCTATACGTATACGCCGATCGGCTACATGTGGAATTGCGGGCAATAAGCGAGCGTCCGCGGCCGCTCAATGTGCGGCGCCGACCGGCTTTCCCCTACCCCTATCGAACAAATCGTTCCGCCCAAACGACAAAGGCCGTGAATTGGTCCGGATAGGCGATCGAGTACAAAATCGCCGCCACCGGGGCCATCGGCCAAAACCATTCTCGCATGGGTACCCCCCTTGCAAGACCACGGGCGATATCTTGCGGGGCGGATGTATAAGAATACCTATTGCGGACGGCGCATTTTGCGGAAAATTCGAGCGATCCGGCGGCGGCCTACTCTTCCTTCTCGGTCGTGAAATAGAGCGGATAGCCCTTGTCCTTGCCCATCTCGGTCGCTTCCTTCGCCTTGGTGTCGGCGACGTCCTTGGTATAGACCGCGATCACGCAGGCGCCCTTCTGGTGCGCCGTCATCATCACGCGATAGGCCTGACTTTCGTTCATCCGGAACACGGCCTTGAGCACCAGCACGACGAATTCGCGCGGCGTGAAATCGTCGTTGAGCAGGATGACCTTCCACAGCGGCGGCCGCTGCGTCGCCGGCTTGGTCTTGCTGCGCGGTTTGACGAGGGTCGGGCTCATCGCGACCGTCCAGGCGCCCGGCAGTGGGCGCGGGAGCGGCCATGATTCAACGCATCAAAGGTTCCGGCAAGTGGGTCGCGCGGGCGGCGCTAACCGCGCTTGCGCCGAAACATGGCGTCCAGGCTCCAAGGACCGGATCCGGCGAAGACGATGTACAGGAAGATGAAGCAATACAGGATCGCGCCGTCGCCGCGGTTGAGAATCGGGAAGAAGCCGTGCGGCGCGTGGCTGAGAAAGTAAGCGAACGCCATCTCGCCCGACAGGATGAATGCTGCGCTGCGCGTGAACAGGCCGCCCAGCAGTAGAATGCCGCCGACGAGTTCGATGGAGCCGGCGAACCAGTACAGGCTGAACATTGCCGGGCTCGGCAGCGGCGACGGGAACCCGAACAGCCGCGACAGGCCGTGCTGGAGATCAGCAAAGCCACGACAATGCGGACGATGGACAGGACGTAAGGCGTATAGCGTCCGATGCCTTGACGCTCGAACGCGCCGGAATAGGACTGCGTGCCGTAATGATCGGATTGTGCCACGTGCGGTTTCTCTTCTTTTGTTGGGCCTTGCACGGATATAGCGAGCGCTACGCCCAGTCACATCTCACAAACACCTGAAATCGACTCCCATTCCCGCAGTCCAGCCATGCGAAGTTTCGCGGATTTACCGGGATACCGCCTGCTTTGGCTTCGCAATTTTGACTCAATCTGTCAGCCGTTCCGTCGCAATAGTTTCACCGGACTCAGGGATGGTTACGTCAGCTTTGCTGCTTCACTCCCCGTGTCGATACGGTCATGATGAACACAAGGGACAAAA
>DAIMKK010000218.1:0-4582 GCA_036721745.1 Pseudolabrys sp.
TAATTGGATCGAGTTTTGGTATCAGCCGAAAATCGACCTGCGCAAAAAGCAGCTCGCCGGCGCGGAAGCCTATGCCCGCGCACGCCATCCGCAACACGGCGTCCTACTGCCCAGCGCTTTCATGCCCAGTGCACCAGAAGCGAGCGTCATCAAATTATCTGAGCTGGCCTTGGCCAGCGCGCTCAACACTGGTGTTATTTTTTCCAAGCTCGGCGTCAATATCCCACTCACGGTCAATATTCAGCCCGCGGCTTTGCTCAAGCTAGCGATCGAGGACATCGTGAAGACGCAGCGTCCGCGCGCCGACAATTGGCCGGGCCTGATCATCGATATGCGCGAGGAAGACATTATTTTCGACCTTGCGCTGGCAGGAAAACTCAGCGACCGGTTGCAGCCGCATAATGTGCGACTTGCCATCGACGAATTCGGCGCCGGCTATGCGGCGCTGGCGCGGTTCGGCGAAATGCCCTTTGTCGAGCTCAAGCTCGCTTACAAGCTCATCGCCGACTGCGGCACCGACAAGATCAACATGCCGCTGTGCAAGTCGGTGATCGACCTCGCGCACAATTACCGGCGCAATGCAGTGGCAGTAGGCATCGAAAAAGCCGCAGACGCGCAGGCGCTGGTCAGCATGGGCTGCGATTTCGGCCAGGGTTTCCTGCTCGGACAGCCGATGCCGGAGGAGCGCTTCATCGCGCTGCTGCGGCGGCGCGCAAGCACGCCGGCACCCGAACTGTCGGCGGCGGGGCGCTAGCCCGACCTGACGTTAGTGAGTCCAGGCGTCGCGACGCTTGAAGGAAAAATTGTCCGAATAGGACATGCCGTGCCGCACCGGCGCCTGCGTCTCGGACACCTGATAGGCGATGCCATGGCGCCCGCAGTAGGCGATTGCCTCTTCCTTGCTGGGAAAGCTCAGGCGCACCTGCTGGCGCATATCGCCGGACGAGGTCCAGCCCATCAGCGGCTCCACCGTGCGGGGCGCCTCGGGCTCGAAATCGAGCACCCATGCCTTAGTTTTGGCGAGACCCGACTGCATGGCGGTCTTGGCTGGCTGGTAAATGCGTGCGGTCATGGGGTGCGAACCGGTTGGCTTTGGTTAGCGTCCGTATAAGCCCGGACGATAACACTGGCAACAAGACGACAATACCGCTGCAAAATCAGGGGATTGATTGGTCGGGGCGGCAGGATTCGAACCTGCGACCCTCTGCTCCCAAAGCAGATGCGCTACCGGGCTGCGCTACGCCCCGACCGACGACGCGATACACGCTTGCGCTTAGGCCGGCAACTCAAGGGGACTTGAAGATCGGGGACGCCACGCGGTCGCCCGGCGCGATGCCCATTTTGCGTGTGGTACCACCGATCACTTCCAGCACGGCGCGCACAGGCCCGTTCGAGGGGATAATCCGCGTCGACAGTGGCTCGGTGTTCTCGGCAATGCGCAGGATGCGCCCATCGCCGCGGATGAAGATCATGTCGAGCGGGATGTAGGTGTTCTGCATCCAGAAGCCGACCTCCTGCTCGCGCTGGAAGTCGAACAGCATTCCTCGGCCTTCCGGCAGTTCCTTGCGGAACATCAAGCCCTTCTCCCGCTCGGGCTCGGTATCTACGATTTCGACTGTAAACGCGTGCACCCCGGTCTTGCTGGCGATTTCGAGCGTCTGTAGCCCGGCCGGCCGGACCGGGCCGGCGGCAACGAGAAGCCCGATCAGAACGAAAGCGGTCCACCGCAGGGCGCGCATGCGCTCGCCTTTACGCGGAGGAAGGCTAAGCGGCAATGGAAAAATGGCCAGACGCCTTGGCGGGAAAAAGCCGCAGATCAATGCGAGGCGGGACCGAGCGATCCGCCGTCGGGGTGGACCTCGGCCGCCATCAAGCCCTTCGGCCCAGGCCCGAAACGCACCAGCACGGTCTGACCCGGGCGCAGCTCGGCCAAGCCGTAGCGGCGCAGAGTCTCCATGTGAACGAAGATGTCGGGCGTACCCTCGCCGCGGGTCAGAAATCCGAATCCGCGCAACCGGTTGAACCATTTCACCACCGCCCGTTCGAGCCCGCTGGTCGGCGTCACCGTGACATGGGTGCGCGGCGGCGGCATCTGCGCCGGGTGCACCGCGGTCGTCTCGTCCATCGATAAAACGCGGAACGCCTGCAGGCCCTTGGGGCGCTGCAGCACTTCACACAGCACCCGCGCGCCTTCGTAGGCCGTCTGGTAGCCGTCGCGACGCAAGCAGGTCACGTGCAGCAGCACGTCCGGCATGCCGTTGTCGGGAATGATAAAACCGAATCCTTTGGCGACGTCGAACCACTTGATGACGCCCGCCACTTCGATCAGGTTGGCTACGGTTTCGTCGACGAGGTCTACGACCGCGCCCGGCCGGAGATTGCTTCCAGGCATTTTTGATTCAACCCCGTCCGACGCCATGACGCCGCACGCCGCCGCTTTTCTGGCGCCTCTTCAAGGGCGCTTCACCGAATCTGTGGATTCAAGATAACACCGGGCCTCAGGCGGCAAAGTGCAAAATGGGCTTGCGCACAGGTCTATACACAGCGCTGCAGCAAGCGAATCAGTGCGCGATGAAGGGTCCGAGCACGTCGCCGATGTCATGGTGCACGACCAGATCCGCAACCTCATCGAACTCGGTCGGCTCGCGGTTGATGATGACGAGGGTCGCGCCGCTGCGCTTGGCCATGAGCGGAAATCCAGCCGCCGGCCACACCACCAGCGACGAACCGATGGCGAGAAACAGATCGCAATCGCGGGTCAATTGCTCCGCCCGCTGCATGGCGTCGGCCGGCATCGCCTGCCCAAACGACACGGTGGCGGTCTTGATATAGCCGCCGCAGGCGCAATCGGGCGCGCGCTCGCCGGCAGCCTCGAATTTTTCCCGGACCCACGGCAATTCATAGCGTCGATCGCACTCCAGGCACACGGCGTAGGTGGTATTGCCGTGCAATTCGACGACATCGTCTGGCGCGATGCCGGAGGCCTGATGCAGGTTGTCGATGTTCTGCGTCACCAGCGCCGGCACCTTGCCGGTGCGATAGAGGCTCGCCAACGCCAGGTGCCCTCGCCCCGGTTTCGCCTTGGCGAAACTCTCCTCCATGACAAAACGCCGGCGCCAGGCCTCGTCGCGCATCTGGCTGCTTGCCATGAAGGCGTCGAACGGGATCGGCTGGTTCTTGGTCCACAACCCGCCGGGCGAACGGAAGTCCGGGATGCCGCATTCGGTGGATATCCCCGCCCCGGTGAACGGGGCGATGGTCCGCGCGCCCTCGATGAGAGCGCGCAGGCGAAGAATTGCTGTCTCAAGATCGGGCGCAATCATTGTATAGTGGGCGACGGATGCCCATCGTTGGTGAGGTTTAAGCCATGAGATATCTGCACACCATGCTACGCGTACGCAATCTCGATGCCGCGCTCGATTTTTACTGCAACAAGCTCGGCCTCAAGGAAACCCGCCGCCGGGTGGACGAAAAAAACCGCTACACACTGGTGTTCCTGGCCCCGCCGGGCGACGAGAAGCTGGTGGAGGAGAGCAAGAAGAACGGCCGCCCCGGGCCGGAGGTCGAACTCACCTACAACTGGGACAGCGAGGACTACGGCGAGGCGCGCTATTTCGGCCATCTGGCCTACGAAGTCGACGACATCTACGCCACCTGCGAGACGCTGATGAAGGCGGGCGTCACCATCAACCGGCCGCCGCGCGACGGCGTCATGGCCTTCGTGCGCTCGCCCGACAAGCATTCGATCGAGCTCTTGCAGAAGGGCGCCGCCAAGTCGCCGCAGGAACCGTGGAAATCGATGCCCAATACCGGCAAGTGGTAGCCGCGGACCGCTCGCTTGCCGCTGGCGGCGAAGCTCTTTATACGTCGCGCCGTTCCGGCTTGCGCCCTTCGTCTAGAGGCCTAGGACACCGCCCTTTCACGGCGGTAACAGGGGTTCGAATCCCCTAGGGCGCGCCAGGATAAGCCAATAAAAACAGATAGTTAAGCAGGAGGCATTTTGAGGCGCCGCGACTAACCTAAAAATGGCCTAATATTCGTTCGCCAGTTGGCTTGGCTAGTCCGATTGCCACCGAGCACCGCAAAGCGCCTGTACGGGCTTCCTAGGGGCAGCGCGGGCATGACCTCGCTTGTCCTTGCTACCCGCGCGGCAGCGGGTGGCGAGCGGAACCGGCAGACGGCAGATGTACCCCATGTCATCATCAGCGCGGTGATCGTGCGTGTGCGGCCAAATTCATATTTGTGGGTGGGACCATGGGTTATATCGAAACAATACTTGAGCCCGATGAGCGCGTGCTGCAACGGGCTCGGCTTCACTGGGTCATCTACGTAATGCCCATCGTCATATTGATATTCATGACCTTTGTCGCCGTAATCCTTGTTGCTGGTGCGGATAGTACCGTAGGACAAATTCGGTTTGGGCTATTATTATTATTTATCGGACCGCTCGCCCTGCTTGGGGAATGGATCAGGCGAGTGACGACTGAGATTGCGGTGACCGATCAACGCGTAATCGTCAAGCGCGGATGGATTCGACGCTCGACTCAAGAAATGAATGCTAATCAGATCGACGCAATGGTGG
>DAIMKK010000218.1:4592-5397 GCA_036721745.1 Pseudolabrys sp.
GCAATGGGTTCGATGCCGGAGCCGGTCCCACGGGCTTCGCCAACACCGCAGGCGCTTCGCGTGAGGTAGCCGCCGATTCACTCGCTAGGAAAGCGTGGAGCTTTCGGGTCATGGTGCGAGTATCTTTGCCATCTGTAAAGCATTGGTAAAAAGTAACGGGCTAATTAGCTTCGAGAGAAACACTGTGCTTTTGGACTATTACGGCACGGGTCCCGCAAAGCACGCATGATCGCGGTCACCCCGCGAGCCGTGAGAAGGCGATGGCGGGGTTCAAGACGGCGTGGGGTGTTTGCGACCAGTGATAGATTGCCAGTTTCAGGCGAGACACGCGACGTTGCTGCACAACACCGTCCCAGCCGGGCCGATAAATTTTGGGCTCTGATGCACACTCAGCAATAGCGCAACCACCACCATTGCGCCCGTCACCACGTATGTTATTTCAAGGAACAAATCTGCTTTACGCTCCGCAGCGGTTTTTTTCCTCATTTTTTCACTACCTCAGATGTAAATTTTGACATCGCCGGACTTCCAGTGTCACTTTGGCGCGAAGTTATTCTCGAAGCTCACCATTGCAACGGTTGAGTGCAGAATCGGTTCCCTCGCTATAGAAAACGGTGATCGGAGCGTCCGGCTTCTCGCCGGGGAATGCATCATGCTTCAATGCCGGCGCCGTGACATCCCGCGAAGCGGTTTCTTCAACCTCACCCCGGCGCCGCCGCCGTTGTCCTCGATGAATTGAACGCCGCCGGTCTCTAGCGCCTTAGTCAATGCAATAATTGTCGATTGTTTTGCATCGGCCTTTCTT
>DAIMKK010000219.1:0-5343 GCA_036721745.1 Pseudolabrys sp.
GATTACGACACCTCGGACCGGCTCTATTTCGAGCCGCTCACCCCGGAAGACGTGCTGGAGATCATCGACACCGAGCGCGCCAACGGCACGCTGCACGGCGTCATCGTGCAGTTCGGCGGCCAGACCCCACTCAAGCTCGCCGAACCGCTGGAGAAAGCGAAGGTCCCGATCCTCGGCACCTCGCCCGACATGATCGATCTGGCCGAGGACCGCGATCGCTTCAAGAAACTGCTCGACAAGCTCAAAGTCCGCCAGCCGAAGAACGGCATCGCGACGTCGCTGAACGCAGCGCGCGCTATCGCCGACGAGATCGGTTATCCGGTGGTGATCCGGCCGTCCAATGTGCTGGGCGGGCGCGCCATGGAGATCGTGCGCGACGGCGCCCAGTTCGACCGTTACGTGGCGCGGCTCGCATCCGATCTCGACCGGCCAGGCGAACTCGTGGTCTCCAAGCGAAGCCCGCTGCTGATCGACCGCTATCTGTCCGACGCGACCGAAGTGGACGTCGATTGCCTGTGCGACGGCAAGGATACTTTCATCGCCGGCATCATGGAGCACATCGAGGAGGCCGGAATACATTCCGGCGATTCAGCCTGCGCGCTGCCGCCGCATTCGCTTAGCGAGGCGACCATCGCCGAGCTCGGGCGGCAGACCCGCGCGCTCGCGCTGGCGCTCAACGTCGGCGGCCTGATGAACGTGCAATACGCCATCAAGGACGGCGACATCTACGTGCTGGAGGTCAATCCGCGCGCCTCGCGCACGGTGCCGTTCGTGGCCAAGGTGATCGGCCTGCCGGTGGCCAAGATCGCCGCCCGCATTATGGCGGGCGAGAGCCTGGCCAGCTTCAATCTGACGCCGAGCCGCTATAAACACCGCGCGGTCAAGGAAGCCGTGTTCCCGTTCGCCCGCTTCCCCGGCGTCGACACCGTGCTGGGGCCGGAAATGAAATCCACCGGCGAGGTGATGGGGATCGACGCCAGCTTCGAAATCGCCTTCGCCAAAAGCCAGATCGGCGGCGGCACCAACCTGCCACGCTCGGGCACGGTGTTCGTCTCGGTCAAGGACACCGACAAGCCGCGCATCCTGGATGCGGTGCGGCTCTTGGCCTCGCTCGGCTTCAAGTGCATCGCCACCTCGGGAACCCAGCGCTACCTCGCCGAACACGGGGTGGAAACGGCCAAGATATTCAAGGTGCTGGAGGGCCGGCCCCATATCGTGGATGCCATCAAAAACGGCGGCGTTCAGCTGGTTTTCAACACCACCGAAGGGACCGCGGCCCTGGCCGACAGCCGCTCCCTGCGCCATGCCGCCCTCTTGCATAAAGTGCCGTACTACACCACTCTTTCAGGTGCCGTCGCCGCGGCGCAAGGCATAAAAGCCTATCTTGGGGGCGACCTCGAGGTGCGTGCGCTGCAGAGCTACTTCAGCGATCGGGCCTGAGGGCGGTTCCCTTAAGGTTCGCCAGCCCAGCGGCGGCGCGAGTTAGGCCGGGAATTCCACGATCGCGGCGCAGATGAAACTGGCCGCGGTCAAGGTTTTTTTGACCGGCCCTCGTCAAATGGCTCCGGTGCGCGGAAATCCGTGGCCGGAGTCGTATTGCGAGTCGATTGAACGGGTTTTTAAGGGTGGAAGGGGCTTGGCGGCGTTCACACGCGTTCAAGTTGTTTCGGGCGCCCGCCAGGAGGAGAAAAGACGATGGACAAGATTCCAATGACGGCAGCCGGCTATTCGACGCTCGAAGCCGAGCTCAAGCATTGCCAGCAGGTCGAGCGGCCGCGCATCATCCAGCAGATCACCGAGGCGCGCACGCACGGCGACCTGTCGGAGAATGCCGAATATCACGCCGCCAAGGAGCAGCAGTCGCTCAACGAAGGCCGCATCGCCGAGCTCGAGGATAAGCTCGCGCGCGCCGACGTGATCGACGTGTCGAAGCTGTCGGGCGACACCATCACCTTCGGCGCCACCGTGACGCTGGTCGACGAGGACACCGACGAGAAGAAGGTGTGGCAGATCGTCGGCGAGCCGGAGGCCAACGCCAAAGCCGGCAGGATTTCCATCACCTCGCCGCTGGCGCGCGCGCTGATCGGCAAGGCCAAGGGCGCGCAGGTCGAGGTCAACACGCCGGGCGGCAACAAGGCCTATGAAGTGAAGAAGGTGGAATGGCGGTAGCCGATCCGGCCATTTCGAACTTAGTGGAGAGCGGCCAGGCAATTCCGTACTGACGTTGGTTGCAAGAACGATCCGAGGAGGGGCGGATGCGTGTCTTAATATCGAAACTGTGCGGCTGTGCCGCAGGGCTGGCCTGCCTTCTGGCGGGTCCGAGCGCCAAGGCCGAGATCAAATTCTGCAACCAGTTCCCGCACGTCGTTTACGTCGCGATCGCCTATCCGCAAAATAGCGGTTCCTGGCTTTCGCGCGGCTGGATGTCGCTCGATACCGGCGAGTGTTCTGTGTTCGACACCGCTTTGCGCGTGAAGACATTCTATTACCGCGCCGAGAGCGCCGCCTATCGTAGCGAGTCCGGCAGGAGGATAAAAACAAGTTGGGGCGCCGGCCGGAAGTTCGCGATCTATGAAGATAGCAACTTCAACTATTGGAATGCCGCGGAGCGGTTTCTCAAATCAAGCCTGGCGGAATTCACCCATGGCCCGGAAACAACCGGGGATGCGGTTTCCGCCACGGTCACTTTCGATGCCGAAGGCAAGGGATCGAGCGTCACGATCAAATAAAGTTGCGTGGCTCATGTGGTGCCGGCTTCAGACAGCCTATCCGCGCCCGGCTAGCTGGCCGGGATGACCGGCAGCAGCAGGAAGGATTCCCGCTCTCCGCCGGCGTAAATGGTGTTCGTGCCAGTATTGTAATCGGCGTGATAGTGCAGGTAGCCCTGGCTGCCGACGCCATCGCGCGGCTGCACGTCGAGCCGGATGCGGTGGCCCTTTTTGAACACCATCGAGGTCGGCCAGATTTCGACATCGACCTTCACGATCTCGCCCGGCTTTAGAAACAGCCGGCGCTGGTGCTTGTGATAGGGACGATAAGGCAACGTCAGGTTCGCATCGAGTTCGCGGTGCGAGACGCGCAGCCAGCCTTTGGCAACCGGCACCGGCGAGCCCTGCTGGCCGGTCTCCAGCACCTCGTTGCCCGCGGCATCGAAGTTGCGCAACGTGAGGAACAGGTCCATGTCCTCGCTCGAACTCGACACCCAGAACATCGCGGCGAGCGGGCCGGTCACTTCGATGTCGTGCACATGCGGCGGCGTCTCGAGCGCGATCCCCATGCCCGGCTTAATGCCGCCGCCCATCACCTGCGAGGAGGCCGCCGAGGTCGAGCCCATTGAGCCGAGGCTCGAGGCGGCGTAGGTGCGTGAAGCGGTTTGTTTCGGATTTTTGGAGACGAGCCCGCCTGAATTTTCCGGCGCGCCTGTCGGCGGTGGCGCCAGGTCGAAATAGAACTTGGTCCATTGCGTGCGCGCGAGCGGCCATTCGCGCTCGTGCCGCCATTCGATTTCGTCGTGCCCCTTGCGGATCGCGAGCTTGACCGGCGGCTCGTCCATCACGCCATTGTCGACACCCTTGAGCCAATAATCGAAGAAGCGAATCTGATCGGCCCTCGCCTCCTCCCGGTAGAACGGATGCACGTGGCTGCCGGTATGGATGCGCAGCTTTTTGTGTTTTGACGCCGCGCGCATGAAGGCCTCGGTATTGCCGCGCAAATGCAGGCCGAAGCCGGTCCAGTTGCCGACCGAATACATCGGCACGGTGATCTTGTCCCATTGCGCCTGCGCGCCATGCAATACGCCGCTGTCGAGATTGTTGCTCAGCCAGAAATGCAGCGTGTTGGTCGCCCAGGCGTTTGGAATCTGCTGCGACGCGCGGCCGAGCGTGTGGTGCATCAGATGCGCGGTGAACCAATTGGTCATGAACACGCTCAGGATGCCGCCGTGGAACAGTGCGTCGCGGTAGATATCGGCGAAGCCCTCCCACGGGATGATCGCTTTCAGCGACGGCGGCTGGCGATTGGCGGCGAACCACTGGTTGATCGCGTAATAGGAAATGCCGAGCAGGCCGATTTTGCCGTTGCACCAAGGCTGCGCCGCCGCCCACTCGATGGCGTCGTGGAAGTCGATCGATTCGGCGAGCGACCAGGGTTCGCATTGGCCTTGGCTTTTGCCGCTGCCGCGGCCGTCGACGCGCACGGCGGCGTAGCCGCGCGGCACCCACCAAGCCGGGTTGACGGTCTCCCAGTTCATCCAGTCGTTCGGCTTTTCCTCCAGCGTGTCAGGCGCGACCCACAACTTGTCTTTCTGGTAGGGGCCGAGATTGAGGATGGCCGGCACGCGCGCCTCGCCGCTCGGGCGGAACACGTCGGCCATCAGATGCGCACCATCGCGCATCGGAACTTCGACATCTTTCTCGATCAGGATAGTGTCGCGGTCGGCACCCGCAAGAACATTCATTCGGTCAATTCCTCACACCGCTGATTTCCGTCAGATCATTCCATCGGCACCATGGCCGCGTCTTTGGAATTGCGCAGCGTCAGCGAGGTCTTCACGTTGCGTACGTTAGGCGCCGAGGTGAGCTTCTCGACAAAGGCCTGGAAGGTCTTGAGGTCGGGCGCGACGCATTTCAAAACGAAATCGATCTCGCCCGAGAGCATCCAGCATTCGCGCACCAAAGGCTGCGCCCGCACGAACTCTTCGAAGGCCATAAGATCGGTTTCCGCCTGGCTCGCCAGATGCACCATGGCGAACACGGCGACCTCGTAGCCGAGCTTCTTCTCATTGAGCAGCGCGCGGTAACCTTTGATGTAACCGGCCTCCTCGAGTGCGCGCACGCGGCGCAGGCAGGGCGGCGCCGAAATGCCGACCCGGCGCGCCAGCTCCACATTGGTCATGCGGCCGTCGTCCTGCAGCTCTTTCAGGATTTTGCGGTCGATGGCGTCGAGACGGGCGGGCAACGGCGGCTCCCTCAGGATCGGGCAAGGCTGGGAACATCCATACCGCGAAATATTGTTTCGCGAAACATTATTGCGCAGCCCGCATGCCGTGTTGAGCCGGCGTTGGCGAAGGCTGTGACTCCGGGGGTTGCGTATCTTGCATAGCTCCCCCGAAAGCCATACATCCTGGCATGCACAAGAGCCGGGAAGTTATCCGGCCACAGGGGCGACGAGCGCCCGGCGCCCGGCGCCCGCTAGGGGGCGGACATATGGCAAAGACTACCCACGCCAAGGTCGTGATCATCGGCTCTGGTCCGGCGGGCTACACCGCCGCGATCTATGCCGCGCGCGCCATGCTGGAACCGATCCTGATCCAGGGCGTGCAGCCCGGCGGCCAGCTCACCATCA
>DAIMKK010000220.1:0-612 GCA_036721745.1 Pseudolabrys sp.
GCTATTGGCTCGACGGTACGACAGTTATCCGCCCGCCTTCCTGACAAGCTGGAAAGTAGCTACTATTCTCGCCAGTTGGGGCATCCGGGGAAATTCCGGTTGCAGGAGGAGACAAATGAAAAATCTTGTAGGTGCAGGTGTAGTCGCAGTCGCTATGGCCTTTGCCGGTGGAGCGATCGCACAGCAGAACGTCAAGGTCGGCGGGCTTTTTCCGCTCAGCGGCAACGCAGCGAGCGCCGGTCAGCAATCGAAGGCCGCGGTCGAACTCGCCGTCGACATAGTCAACGGCAAATATCCCGAGGTGAAGGGCATGCCAGCTGTTGGAATGCCCGGACTCAAGGGCGGCAAGATCGAGCTTGTCTTTGCCGATCACCAGGGCAACCCGTCGACCGGCCAGAGCCAGGCGCTCCGGCTGATCGAGCAGGAAAAAGTTGCGGCGCTTATCGGCGCGTATCAATCCTCGGTCACATTCGCCGGCACTCAGGTCGCCGAACGCTACGGCGTGCCGTGGGTCGTGGGCGACTCGGTGGCCGCCAACATCACCGGACGCGGCTTTAAGTTCGTATTCCGCGTGACGCCGATCGCATCCGACTTCGCCTACAACTATATGGA
>DAIMKK010000220.1:622-5341 GCA_036721745.1 Pseudolabrys sp.
TTGAACGACCTTAAGAAGATGGGGCATCCGGTGAAAACCGTCGCCGCCGTCTACGAGAACACCGACTACGGAACCTCGATCGCCGAGACGCTGCGCAAGGCGATCAAGGAAAAAGGCTTCGACCTAATCGCTGAGATCGCCTACGCCGCTAACACCACCGACGTGTCCTCCCAGGTGCTCCAGCTCAAGGACAAGAAACCCGATGCGGTGGTCTTTGTGTCCTATACCTCCGACACGATCCTTTACATGAAGACGCTCAAGCAGCTCGACTACAAGCCGCCGATCGTGATTGGTGACGATTCCGGATTCTCCGATCCGGCATTTATCAAGAACGTCGGCACCATTTCGCAAGGCGCGGTCAACCGCAGCGCCTGGGATGTCGGAAAACCGGGCAGCGTCACCGCCAAGATCAATGAGCTATTCAAGGCCAAGACCGGCTACGATATGGACGACACCAGCGGCCGCAACATGGAGGCCATGTTTGTGCTCGCGGATGCGATCAATCGTGCGGGTTCGGGAAAGCCGGAGGCAATCCAGGCTGCCTTGCAGAAGTCCGATCTGAAGCCCGAGCAATTGATGATGGGCTATAAAGGCGTGAAGTTCGACAAGACCGGCCAAAATACCTTGGCGGCGAGCTATCTGATCCAGCTGCAAGGCAATAATTATGTTACCGTTTGGCCGGCGAAATCGGCAAACGCCAAACTGCAGATCCCGTTTAAGGGATGGGAGTGAACTCGTCTCCTTACTCTAAACTCAAGCGATCCGCGTCCTTCATCGTTCCGCTTGCGCGGGAGATGAATGGCGCGGAGCCGCGTTTTTCTCCGATGCCTCCATGACAATCATCCAGGTCATCGTCAGCGGTCTGTTGCTCGGCGCGGTCTACGCGCTGTTCTCATCCGGCCTGACGCTGATCTGGGGCATGATGAACTTCATCAATTTCGCTCACGGCGAGTTCGTCCTGATCGGAATGTATATCGCGTACCTCGTCGTCACTTACCTCAATGGCGGTCCGCTGCTGTTCGTCGGCACCGCCGCCGTTCTTTTGTTTGGCTTTGGCATCGTCATTTACTACGGCCTGATCCGCCATGTGATGCGCGGGCCGATGCTGGCGCAGATTCTGTCGACCTTCGGATTGGCGTTGCTGCTGCGTTATCTGGCGTTCTTTATTTTCAAGGCCGATTTCAAAACGCTGCCCGACACCATTTTCCCAGGCACCATCAACATCGGCGGCATTTTTCTCGGCATCCCGCAACTGGTCGCCGGCGGCGTCGCGCTGGCGATCACGCTCGGCATCCATCTCTTGCTCACGCGCACGGCACTCGGCAGCCAATTGCTCGCCGTGTCGGAAGATCGCCAAGCGGCGATGCTGATGGGAATCCGGCCCGATCGCATGCAGGCGATCGCCTGGGGCCTGTCGGCCGCCAGCGCCGGCATTGCCGGAGCGCTGATCGCGACGTTCTATTATATCTCGCCGACGGTCGGTGAATCGCTCGCGCTCACCGCCTTCGTCGTCGTCGCCTTCGGCGGTTTCGGCAGCGTGCCGGGCGCGCTGGTGGCCGGGCTGCTGATCGGCGTCATTCAATCGCTGTCGGCCTATCTGCTCGGGCCCATCTACAAGGATATCATCGTTTACGCCATGTTCGTCGCGCTGCTGTGGATCCGCCCCACCGGCCTGTTCGGAAAGGCCGCATGATGGTCCGGTTCGGCATCATTGTATGTGCCGTATTTCTTCTCTATCCGTTTTTTTTGCCGGATGATTTCTACGGCCGCATGGGCGCCGAAGTCTTGTTGGCGGCGATCGGCGCCTCGGCGTGGAATATCCTCGGCGGCTATGCCGGCCAGATTTCCGTCGGTCATGCGGTGTTTTTCGGTATCGGCGCTTATGCGCCCTTGCTCGTCTTCACCAGGCTCGGGCTGCCGCCGGTCGTCGGTCTTCCAGTCGGGATCGCAGTCAGCGCGGCGGTCGCGGTCGTCATTGGTTTGCCGACGTTTCGCGTCACCGGCCATTATTTTTCGATGGCGACGATCGCGGTCGCCGAACTCATCCGCCTCGTCATCAGCAATTGGGATTATGTCGGCGCGGCAACCGGGCTGATGGGACCGGCGGTGGCACGCACCTGGCTCGATTTGTCGTTCCGCAGTCCCATTCCGTACTACTACATCTTCCTCGCCGTACTGGCGTGTCTTTTGCTGCTGACTTGGCATTTGCAGCGCAGCCGCATGGGCTACTATTGGCGCGCCATTCGCGCTGGCGAGCGGCCGGCGCGCAGTCTGGGTGTGCCGGTCAGCCGCTACAAACTCTATGCGCTGCTGCTCAGCGCCGGCTTCACCTCGGTTGCCGGTTCGCTCTATTCGCTGATGGTCGGCTTCATCGATCCGGAAAGCGGATTTGGAATTCTGAAGTCGGTCGAATTCATCATCATTGCCGCGCTCGGCGGCGCCGGCAGCCTGTTCGGGCCGTTGCTTGGCGCCATGATTCTGGTGCCGCTGCAGACTGTGACCAATTCGCTGTATGGCGGGGGCGGATCGGGCCTCACTTATATTCTCTACGGCGGCGCCATCGTTCTGCTGGCGCGGTTCGAGCCGGGCGGGCTCATCGATCTGTGGCGGCGCGTGATTGCACGGCGGTCCCATGGCGCCACCGTCGAGGCGGCAAAGACGCATGCTTCTTAGTGCGCAAAATGTGTCGAGGAGCTTTGGCGACCTCGTCGCCCTGTCGAGTGCGAGCCTCGACGTTGCCAAGGGCGAGATCGTCGGACTGATCGGTCCTAACGGAGCAGGAAAATCGACTTTTTTCAATTGTGTGGCAGGCGATCTTGCGCCCACCGACGGTCGCATTCTGTTCAACGATGTCGATGTGACGCGGGCGACGCCAGAGGCGCACGCAAAACTCGGCATCGGACGCACTTTTCAGGTGCCCGCCACCTTCGTCGAATTGTCGATCCTAGAAAACGTGATGGTCGGCGCATTCCTGCGGCACCCGGATCGCAACGACGCGCGCGCCGCGGCGCTCGAGGTGCTCGAGTTCACCGGATTAAAGGCCGCCGCCTCCGCGCCGGCGCGCACGCTCGGGACTCCAGGACGCAAACGGCTTGAGATCGCGCGGGTGTTAGCGACGCAACCCAAGCTTCTGCTGCTGGACGAGGCGCTGGCCGGGCTCACGCCGAGCGAAATCCAGGAAGCGATCGCGCTGGTGCGGCGCATTCATGCCAAGGGTGTCACCATCGTCATCATCGAGCACATCATGGAGGTGATTCTGACGCTGGCGCAGCGCGTCCTCGTGTTCAACCAGGGCGTCACCATCGCAACGGGGACTCCGCGCGAGGTAGTCGGCAATACCGCCGTCATCGAGGCCTATCTCGGACGCCGGCACGCGCGCGACGCCGGAGCGCATGTGCCGTGAACGCGCCCGTCCTCCTGCGTGTGCGCAATCTGGAAGTGCGATACGACGACTTGGTCGGTCTCGCCGATGTATCACTTGAGGTGGCGCAGGGAAGCGTGGTCGCGCTGCTCGGCTCCAACGGAGCCGGCAAGACGACGACGCTCAACGCCATTGCCGGGCTGAACCGCCGCAGCCGTGGCAGCGTGGAATGGATGGGTCAGGAGATCAGCGATCTGCCGGCCTATTCGGTGGTGTCGCGCGGCCTTACTCTTTCGCCGGAGGGATGGCGGCTGTTCACCCGGCAGACGGTCGAGCAAAATCTGCGCCTCGGCGCGACGGTGCTTGCAGACCGAGGACGCGTGCCGGCGTTGCTCGATCGGGTCTATGACACCTTCCCACGCCTCGCCGAGCGACGGCGCCAGCGTGCCGGCACGTTGTCAGGCGGGGAGCGTCAGATGCTAGCGCTCGGCCGCGCCCTGATGAGCGAGCCGAAGCTTCTCATGCTCGACGAGCCGAGCCTCGGCTTGGCTCCCGCCGTGGTCGAGATGCTGTACGAGAAGCTCGCGCAACTCCATCGTGACGGCTTGACCCTGTTGCTGGCAGAGCAGTCCGTGCCGCTGGCGCTTGAGATTGCCGACTATGCTTATGTGCTTCAAACCGGACGTGCGGTGCTTGAGGGCGCCGCGCGCGACCTCCAAACCAATCCGCAGGTCCAGAGGATTTACTTAGGGATCGACACGTTCAACTGAAGTGGAAGGACTCGGCGCGCTGTTGCCAAAAAAGATGGAAGGGCGCGCCAATTCCTTATGATCGTACGAGAAGAATAAACATTTGAACGCTTCAGCCTCGATTGGAATTGCGAAACACACGTTGCTGTCTGGTGGGCTTATCCTGGCGATCGGCACCATCACCGGCATGTCACCGCCGCTGCGTCTTCCGGCGGGCGAGCCATGAACTCCTATATAGATTGGATTGCACCCACTTTCGTTCTGACGCTGGTCAGCGTTCCAGCCGCTTCTGTTCCTGCCGGCCTTGACAGCCGCGGCTTGCCGGTGGGGCTGCAAATCGTCTGCCCGCGCTTCCAGGAAGCAACGGTCCTAGGCCTAGCGAGGATCCTGCAGGAACGCATACCGATGCCGGTACCGATCAAAGCCTAATGCAAAAACGCGGCGCAATGATTGATCCGTATCACGCATTCTGCACCGACTGCGATGCCTATCTTGAGGGTCGGGGTTCCGGTCCACTGTCCGGTTTCCGCTTCGCAGCCAAAGATTTGTTCGATGTGAAAGGCTACCGTACCGGCGGGGGCAACCCCGACTGGCGCGACACCCATGCGC
>DAIMKK010000221.1:0-5326 GCA_036721745.1 Pseudolabrys sp.
GAATGGTGATGCTGCGTACGGCCGCCGCCGGCTGCACTTTCGATCGGACGCGCCCGGGTGCGGTCATGTCTTCACCACACCAGCAGGCCGCGCGCGGCCCCGCCGAATCCGCCGCGCACCAGTCCGATCATGCAACCGAGGAACGCTGCCGCCCAGAAACCGTCGAGCCGGTCCATCACGCCGCCATGGCCGGGAATGAGCCGGCTGGCATCTTTGGCGCCGAACTGGCGTTTGACCCAGGATTCCAGCAGATCGCCGAGCTGCGCCATGATCGACAACAATAAGGCGATGATCGCGATGGCGGTCGTATTAAACGTACCAAAATAGTTTGCGACCAGAACGGCCACGATCATGGCTCCAAGCGTGCCGGCAATCGCGCCGGACCAAGTTTTTTTCGGGCTGACCGCCGGCAACAGTTTCGGTCCGCCGAAGGTGCGACCGGCGAAATAGCCCAGCACGTCGGTCGTCCATACGATCGCGAATAACAACAGCATTGCGAGTAATCCATCGACGTCATCGGCGCGCAACAGCATGGGCGCCAGCAGCATGGAACCGGCATAACCAATCCCCGCAGTAATCCACAGCCGCCGCTCGCGCGGCGCGAAAATCAAGGCGGCAAGCGTGCCCAACCCCACAAGCAATATCGCCGCGACCGGACGGCCATGCCAGACAACCAAGGCGGCGACCGCAATCGCACCGCCGCACGCGGACAACATCAAGCGGTGGCCGGCGCCGGCGACCAAAGTAACCCATTCCCACAACACGGCGACGGCGGCGAGCCCCCAGAACAGCGCGAAGGGCCAGCCGCCGAGATAGGCCGTGAACAAAGCAAGCGGTCCCAGCACCGCCGCCGAGCAGATGCGCAGCGCGAGATTGTTTACGGGCGCAGCCACGGCTGCGCCGGCGTCGCCCGGTCCGGAAACGGGATCGGCACCGACCACGGCTTCAGGATCCGGTCTTCGCGACCAGGCCGCCGAACCGGCGCTCGCGCTGCTGGTATTCGCGGATTGCCGCCTCGAGCGCGGCGCGGTCGAAATCGGGCCAATAAGTCGGCACGAACACCAATTCGCTATAGGCCGACTGCCAGAGCAGGAAATTCGACAGCCGCTGCTCTCCGCTGGTGCGGATGATCAGATCGGGATCGGGAATATCCGGCGCGTCGAGAAAAGCCGCGACGGTCTCCATGGTGATGTCGGCCGGCTCGATACGCCCTTCCGCCACTTGCTCGGCGATCCGCTGGGCCGCGCGCGTGATTTCCTGACGCGAGCCGTAATTGAAGGCCACCACCAAAGTAAGACCGTCGTTGTTCTTGGTGAGTTCTTCAGCCTCAACCAGCAGACGGCCGATATCCGGATCGAGTCCGACGCGCTCGCCGATCACGCGCACGCGCACGCCGCTGCGGTGCAACTCGGCGAGATCGTTTCGGATGAAGCGGCGCAGCAGCCCCATCAACTCGACGACTTCGTTCGCCGGCCGCGACCAGTTTTCTGCGCTGAAGGAGAAAATGGTGATGAATTTGATGCCGATCTCGCCGGCCGCGCGGATCGTCCGCCGCAGCGCCTCGACGCCGCGCCGGTGGCCCTCCCCGCGCGGCAGCCCGCGCGCCGCCGCCCAACGGCCGTTGCCATCCATGATGATGGCGACGTGATGCGGCGCCCGTTCGAACGGTTGCGCGGCGCTATGCGGGACTTCGGCCTCGGGCATGGGTTTGAGCCGTATCGCTTCCAGTTGAATCAGGACCCTGACCTAACATTATCATTGGGCATGATCTCGTCCGAATACCGGTCACTAGCCCCATCATGCCCAGGGTAGCCTTTTTCGCGACCACGCGCGCCTAGATGGTGAGTATCTCTTTTTCCTTCGCCGCAAGCATATGGTCGATCTCGGTTATCCCGGAATCGGTCGCTTTCTGGATATCGCCGGAAAAACGGTCGTGGTCGTCTTTGCTGATCTTGTGATCCTTCTCCAGCTTCTTGATCGCGTCCATGGCGTCGCGGCGCACGTGGCGCACCGCCACGCGCGCGGTTTCGGCATATTTATGCGCGATCTTGACCAATTCCCTGCGCCGTTCCTCGTTGAGTTCGGGGATGCGCAGACGGAGCACCTGCCCTTCGGTCGCCGGCGACAGTCCCAGATTGGAATTGATGATCGCCTTTTCCACGGCGTGTACCAGCGAGCGATCCCAGACATTGACCGCTATCAGGCGCGGCTCCGGCACGGTCACGCTGGCGACCTGATTGAGCGGCATTTGCGCGCCGTAGGCGTCGACCATGACCGGATCGAGCATATGGGTAGAGGCCCTGCCGGTGCGCAGGCCGGACAATTCCGTCTTTAAGACGGTGCTGGCGCCCTGCATGCGGCGCTTGATTTCGTTGATGTCATGCGTTGCGCTTGTCATGGCGATCCCCCGAACACGACGCCGCTCCCTTTTAAACGCGGGCCGGCCTAGCCGATCACAGTTGAACGGCCCTTGCCGCGCAGAACGGCCTTGATGGCGCCCTTGTCGGCGATCGAGAACACGATGATAGGCATGTGGTTTTCCCGGGCAAGCGCGAAGGCGGTGGAATCCATGACCCGCAAATGCTTCTCAATCGCCTCCTGATGGCTGAGTTTATCGTAGCGCTTGGCTTTCCGGTCTTTCTTGGGGTCGGCGGTATAGACCCCGTCCACGTTGGTGGCCTTGAGCACCGCTTGGCAGTCGAGCTCGGCGGCGCGCAACACGGCCGTGGTATCGGTGGTGAAGAACGGGTTGCCGGTGCCGGCGGCCAGCAGTACGACGCGGCCCTTGCCGAGATTTTTCATCGCTCGCTTGCGGTTATAGGTCTCGCACACCGAGGTCATGGCGAGCGCCGACAGCGTGCGCGCTTCGCGCCCGGCGCGCTCGATGGCCGCTTCCAGCACCAGGCAATTCATCACGGTCGCCAGCATGCCCATGGTGTCGCCGACCGGCCGCGGCACGCCGCGCCCGGACACTTCGACGCCGCGGAAAATATTGCCGCCGCCGACCACCACGCCGAGTTCAACGCCCATTTTGGCGGTGGCCACCAAATCGCCGGCGATCTGCTCGACCGCCGCCTGATCGATGCCGAATCCCTTGGCGCCAGTGAGCGCCTCGCCGGATAATTTGACAATGACGCGTCGGTAGAGCGGATCAGCCATCCTGACGATCCTCCATGGGATCGAACGAAGATTTTAGCTTTGACCGGCGGCGGCCGCGACCTCGGCGGCGAAATCGCTTTCCCGCTTCTCGATGCCCTCGCCGAGCGCGTAGCGCACGAACCCGGTGATCTTGATTGCGCCGCCCACTTTGCCTTCAGCTTCCTTCAACGCCTGCGCGACGGTCTTCTTGTCGTCGTGGACGTAAGCCTGCTCGAGCAGGCAGACTTCTTTGTAAAAAGTCTTCAAGCCCGACTCGACGATCTTCTCGATCACGTTAGCCGGTTTGCCCTGCTGTTTAAACTTGTCGGCCAGCACGCCCTTTTCACGCGCCACCACCGCCGGGTCGAGGCCGGAAGCCTCGATTGCCTGCGGGTTGGAGGCGGCGACGTGCATGGCGACCATGCGGCCGAGGCTGACGAGCTCGTCCGCCTTGCCAGCGGATTCGAGCGCGACCAGCACGCCGATCTTGCCGAGGCCGTCGACCACCGAATTGTGCACGTAGGAGCCGACGGCGCCCTGCTTCACCGACAACGAAGCGGCGCGGCGCAGCGTCATGTTCTCGCCGATTTTCGCGATGGTGTCGGCGATGGCATCGGCTACCGTGATGGAGCCGACCTTGGCGGCCTTGATCTTTTCGACGTCGGTGCCGGCGCTGAGCGCCACCCCGGCGATCATCTTCACCAGGCCTTGAAACAGGTCGTTGCGGGCGACGAAGTCGGTTTCCGAATTGACTTCGACCACGACGCCCTTGGTGCCGGTAACCAGCACGCCGATCAGGCCTTCGGCCGCGACGCGGCCGGCCTTCTTGGCGGCTTTCGAGAGACCCTTCTTGCGCAGCCAGTCCTGCGCGGCCGTCATTTCGCCGTTGGTTTCGGTGAGCGCGGCCTTGCAATCCATCATGCCGGCGCCGGTCGACTCGCGCAGCTCCTTGACCATCTGGGCCGTGATATTCGCCATCTCGTCATTACTCCGCGGTCAGTTCCTTGGCCTTCGCGATCCAGCCGTCGACGCGGCCGGGCAATCCGACCTCTTCGCCGACATTGTGCGCGGCGGTGGGCGAAAGCTCGGCGAGCTGCGTGTAGTGGAAGATGCCGAGGTCGTTGAGCTGTTTCTCGATCGCCGGCGAAATGCCGGGCAGTTTCTTGAGGTCGTCGGCGACGCCGCGCGGTCCGGGCAGCTGCTCGAAGCCGAGATCGGCGAGCGCAGGCGCCGTCGGCACCGGCTCCACGATCGGCTTTTCCGTCGCGCCGACGTCGACGCCCATCTCGCCTTGCGCGCGGGAAATTCCATCGATCGCGGCTTTCGCCACCAGATCGCAATAGAGCGAGACCGCGCGGCTGGCGTCGTCGTTGCCCGGAATGACATAGGTGATGCCGGCCGGATCGGAATTGGTATCGACGATGGCCGCGACCGGAATATTGAGCCGGCGCGCTTCCTTGATCGCGATGTCTTCTTTGTTGGTGTCGATCACGAACAAGAGGTCGGGCACGCCGCCCATGTCCTTGATGCCGCCGAGCGAGCGGTCGAGCTTGTCGCGCTCGCGCTGCATGGTGAGGCGCTCTTTCTTGGTGTAGCCGCCGGACTCGCCGGAATTGAGCATCTCGTCGAGCTTGCGCAAGCGCGAGATCGAGCCGGAAATCGTTTTCCAGTTGGTCAGCGTGCCGCCGAGCCAGCGCGAATTGACGTAATACTGCGCCGACTGCTTGGCGGCGGCGGCGATCGAGTCTTGCGCCTGCCGCTTGGTGCCGACGAACAAAATGCGCCCGCCTTTGGCCGCAGTATCGCTCACCGCCTGCAGCGCGCGATGCAGCAACGGCACGCTCTGGGCGAGATCGATGATGTGAATATTGTTGCGGATGCCGAAGATGAAACTGCCCATCTTCGGGTTCCAACGGTGGGCCTGGTGGCCGAAATGCACGCCAGCTTCCAAAAGCTGACGCATGCTGAAGTCAGGGAGCGCCATAATCTTCTCCGGTTGATCCGCCGCGGCCTTGTGTGAGCCCCCTCAAGGGGACCACCGGACGGCCTTTTTGACCCATTGTCGGGGCCTAAAGCCAAAGGTCCGCGTGAGTGATGGGCGGCTTATATAGGGCTGGTTTTGCCGATGCAAGGTATATCCCGATTCATTGAAGAGCCGGGATAAAATTCTTGCATTTTCCGATTGGGC
>DAIMKK010000222.1:0-5325 GCA_036721745.1 Pseudolabrys sp.
CCGGCGATCATGTTGAGCAAGGTCGATTTGCCGCAGCCCGACGGCCCGACGATGCAGAGAAATTCCGACGCGTCGATATTGAAGCTGACGTCCTTGACGCCTGGCACTTTTCCGCCGGGTGTGTCGTAGGTGAGCGTCACGTCGCGAATTTCAATCGGGAGCATTCTCTGTTTTCGCCTCTAGCTTTTTGTTTTTCTTGCGGCGTTATAGCGCGCCGGGCGTTTCTCACGGAATGCGGCAAAGCCTTCCGCGGCCTCGTCCGATTGCCGCTTGACGGAATGGCTTTCGATCAGGGCGCTGAATGCCGCGTCGTCAAGATGGCTCCAGGCCGAGCGCAGCGCGCAGATCTTGGTCGCCGCCACGGCCTCCGGCCCGTTGGTCAGCAGCTCATCGACGATGCGCTCGCCGGCGGCTTCCAGCTCGTTGAGCGGCACGATCTCGTGCACCAGCCCGATGCGGTGCGCTTCCTTGGCGTCGAAGCGTTCGCCGGTGAGCGCATAGCGCCGCACCTGGCGCAGGCCGATAGCGTCGTTGAGCTGCGGGATGATGATGGTTCCGGCGACCCCAATGCGCACTTCCGCGATCGAGAACTTGGCGTTGTCGGCGGCGATCACGATGTCGCAGGCGGAAACGATGCCGGTGCCACCGCCAAAGCAGGCGCCCTGCACCAGCGCGACGGTCGGCACCGGCAGCAGATTGAGTCGCTGCACCGCTTGCGCGGTCATGCGCGAGGCGCGCAAGTTTTCCTCCGGCGACGAGCGCCGTACCGCGTCGAGCCAATTGATGTCGGCGCCGGCCTGGAAATTCTTGCCCTTGCCGGCGATCACGACCGCGCGCAAGTTTTTGCCGGCGAGCGCGTCATAGGTCTTGAGCAGAGCCGCAATCAGATCGCCGTTATAGGCGTTGTAGACCTCGGGACGATTGAGTGTGACGCGCGCCACGCCGCGCTCGTCGACACTCCAGAGAATCGGTTCGCTCGCTGCCGCCTCGCTCATTCGATTCAACCCTTGGCCTTGCGCATCATGCCCCAGCGCAACACCGTCGCGCGTTCGAGCGAGCCGAACACCATGCGCTCGAACACGAAGCCGATGGCGCCGATGACGATCAGCGAAGCGAGCATGATGTCGGTGTTGAGAAATTCCTTGGCGTCGAAGATGACCCAGCCGAGCCCCCAGTCGGAGGCCGCTATCATCTCGGCGCCCACCACCGCGATCCACGCGCGCAGGAACGACTGCCGCATGCCCGTGATGATGAAAGGCGAGGCGCCCGGAATGATCACCTTCCAGAACAGCGAATGCTCGTCGGCGCCCATGGCGCCTGCCGCGCGCAGCCAGATCGGGTTGACCGAACGCACGCCCGACCAGGTATTGAATACCATCGGGAAGGTCGCGGCGTAGAACACGATCAGGATCGTGGTCAGGTTGCCGATGCCGAACCACAGCATGAACAGCGGCACCAGCGCGAAGGAGGGGATCGGCATCAGCGCGCTGACCAGCGGCAGCACGAAGTGCTCAATGCGCCGGAAGCGGGCCATCAGAATTCCGAGCGGGATGCCCACCACCACCGCAAGCGAGAATCCGAACATCACCCGGTAGAGGGTGAAGGCGGCATGCTCGATGATGCTGCCGTCGGCCAGCATCCCGAACAAGGTGTCCGCAATGACCGGCAGCGTCGGCAGCAGTGCAGGCGCAAAATAGCCGCTGCGCGCCAGCGCCTCGTAGACCGCCGCCGCCGCCGCCAGCGAGATGGCGGCGCGGATGAGCGAGCGCGCTTGCTGTCCGTTTTCGGTCATGAGGTGACCATGCCCCAGCGCACGACGGTGTAATCCTCGATCTTCTGGAACACGAGTTTCTCCAGCACGAGCCCGATGATCGCGATCACTGCGATGCCGGCCATCATGACGTCGGTGTTGAGGAACTTGCGCGCGCCGAAGATCATCCAGCCGAGGCCCCAAGGCACGGCGGCCAGCATCTCCACCGCCACCAAAATACGCCAGGCCTGCGCCAGACCGAGCCGCAGGCCGGTCAGGATGTAAGGCAGCGCGCCCGGCAGGATCACATGGCTGAACAGGCGGCGGTCGTCGGCGCCCATGGATTGCGCCGAGCGCACCCAGATTTCCTTCACGGCTTTGACGCCGGTCCAGCTGTTGAAGATGACTGGGAACGCCGCCACGAAGCCGACCAGCAGCACGGCGGAGAAATTGCCGAGCCCGAACCAGAGCAAAAACAGCGGCGCATAGGCCAAGCCGGGGATCGGCGCACAGATGCTCACCAGCGGCAGGAAGATGTCTTCGGCGCGGCGCGAGCGTCCCATCAGCACGCCGATGGTCACGCCGAACACGCCGGCGAGCGCGAAACCAGAGAGCAGGCGGATCACGGTCTCAAGCGCGTGATGCGGCAGGATGCCGGAGACCGTGAGCTGGTAGAAAGATAGCGCCACCTCTTCCAGCGTCGGAAACAGGCGGTGCGGGAATACGCCGGCCCACGCGACGATCTCCCAGATGCCGCCGACCACGAGAAACGGAAACACGTTGCGCGCGATTGCGCGCCAGCGCTCGCGTCCGGCGCTCGCCGGCCGCTCAGGCGCACCCGCCACGTCTATGGTGGTGACGGCATCCTGCATTCGTGCCGGCGCTCCTCCCGAACTCTTGCTGGCCTCGTAAACCGGGCCTTGTAAGTGGCTTTATCACCGGCCTTTTGACCTGCCGGCGGCAGAATAGTGCGCTTTGAATAGCGACCACAAGCATCGGCTTGGTGGCATACCCACCCAGCGGTACAGCACTGGCGATTTCGCGGCAGAACGGCTAAAGCCCGGCCCGAAGTCCGCCCGCGCGCGGCACGATTTCAACGGGAGTTTTGAGGATGTCGAAGACTGCACAAAAGATTGGCTGGATCGGGGTCGGCCGCATGGGCACGCCGATGGCGGAGCGCCTGCTCAAGGCCGGTCATGATGTGACGATATGGAACCGCACCCGCGCCAAGGCCGAGCCTTTGGCCGCCAAGGGCGGCAAGATCGTCGACAAGCCGGTCGATCTCGCCGGTTGCGACGTGGTGTTCGCTATCGTCTCCACCGGCAAGGACGTCGAACAAGTCGTCTTCGGCAAAGACGGCCTGCTCAGTGGGCCTAAGAAGCCGAAGATGCTGATCGATTGCTCGTCGATCTCGGTCGAGGAATCCGCGGCCATCCGCAAGCGGCTGACCGAACGCGGCGTCAGCTTCCTGGCCGCGCCGGTGTCGGGTAACGCCAAGGTGATCAAGGCCGGCAAATTGTCGTCGGTGGTGTCGGGTCCCGAGGCCGACGCCAAAGTGGCGATGCCGCTGATCGAGGTGTTCGCGCCGCGCGGCGTCTCCTACGTGGGCGACGGCGAGCTCGCGCGCATCTGCAAGATCGCGCACAACGTCATGCTCGGGGTGGTGATCGAGAACTTGATCGAGATCACGCTGCTCGCCAACAAGATGGGCGTGCCGCGCCACGCCTTCCTCGCCTTCATGAACAACGGCGTGATGGGCTCGATGTTCACCGCCTACAAGACGCCGGCGCTGGTCAATCTCGACTGGACCACTACCTTCACGCCCGAACTCCTGCGCAAGGACCTCGATCTCGGCCTCGAATTGGGTCGCGAATGGGACGTTCCGATGCCGGTGACGGCGGCGACGCGCGAGGTGCTGCAAAACCATTTCGGCGCCGCCATGCTGCAGAAGAATCCGGAAGAATATTTGCAGAAGGACTTCGCCGCGATGGCCGAGACCATGGCGCTCGCCGCCGGCATGAAGCTCACGCCGGAAAACAAGAACGTGCCGAGCGGGCTGGAGTGAGTTCCGACCCCCGTCATCGCGGCACATAAAAAAAGGGCCCCATTGCTGGGGCCCTGTGTGCATAAGGTGGAGGATTCACGTCGCCGTAAAGCCTAAAGGGAGGAAAAACAGCGACTGCGCACGAGTTCAGTCAACAGGCCGCCGGTGATTATCACAAGTAAAATGCCCGTAAATTTATCCCTGGATTTGCTCACCACAAAAAACGCACAATTGGCGCAAGAAACCTGAAATTGAGGAAACGCGCATGACATTCAAGCTCTATAACGCGCCGCAATCGACCTGCAGCCAGCGCGTTCGCTTTGTGTTCAACGGAAAAAAGATTCCGTTCGACGAAGTGAAGCTGAATCTGCTTGAAGGCGACCAGCTCAAGCCCGACTACCTCAAGCTCAATCCGAATGGGGTGGTGCCCACCCTCGACCACGATGGCGCGATTGTGATCGATTCGACCGTCATCACCGAATATCTCGACGAGGTTGCGCCGCAGGCGAGCTTCACGCCGGAATCGCCGGTCGAGCGCGCCCGCATGCGCGCACTGATGCATTTCATCGACGAGATGCCGGCGGCGGCCGTGCGCGTGCCCACCTTCAACCTCGCCTTCCTGCCCAGCTTCCAGAAGATGAGCCGCGACGCCTTCGTGGCGATGGCGGAGTCAAAGCCGCTGCGCCGCGAGTTCATGCTGGCCATGGGGCAGACCGGATTTCCGCAAGCCGAGATGGATGCTGCGCTCGCGCGCCTGCGCCGCACCTACGAGCGCATGGATGCCGAGATCGAGAAGAGCGGCGGCCCGTGGCTCTTGGGCAAGGACATCTCGCTCGCCGACGTCGCGGTGATGCCGGCGTTGGTGCGCATGCACGACCTCGGCCTGCCCGGCTGGCAGGACCTGCCGCGCATCGTGACCTGGTTCGACAATATCCGCACTCATCCGGCGTTCCAGCCGACTTTTTATCACGGCTCGCTCTTGAGCGAGCGGTTCCCGCATTTGCGGGAAAAAGCGCCGGCCTGACCGAGCGCGCGACGGTCTCGCGCCGTCCATTCGGGATACTATCTTGCGCTCAGGCGCCGGCGCATAGTGCCGGCTACGCCACGTTATTTTTCAGATACGGAGGCCCTGGCCCATGAATCCCATCACCTCGCTCGTCACCATCGTTTTCGCCGTCATCGGCGCGCTGTTGTTTGTGTCCGGTTTGCAGCTGCCCGGCATCGGCTTCGGCATCCTCGCCGTGTTCGTGCTGTTCTCGCTTAAGATGGCCAATAACTGGGAGCGCTTCGTGATCCTGCGCGCCGGCAAATTGTCGAGCGTGAAGGGACCGGGGCTGTTCATGATCATCCCGGTCATCGACGCCATCGCCGCCGTCATCGACGAGCGCATCCAGACCACGCAGTTCAACGCCGAGCAGGCGCTCACCCGCGACACCGTGCCGGTCAACGTCGACGCGGTGATCTTCTGGCACGTGCACGACGCCCAGCGCGCCGCGCTCAACATCACCGACTACCGCCAGGCCATCGACCG
>DAIMKK010000223.1:0-5322 GCA_036721745.1 Pseudolabrys sp.
CGTTGCCGGGGAGTATGGCGTTTACCGTCCCAAACGCAGTCCGGCTTTCGACCGCACCGCCTATGCAAATCGGCTGCTGTCGTCGTACGACCGCTCGCCTTCGGCACGCTATTCCCAACTCAGCGACGATATCCGCAACGACATCACTCGCGTACCGCAATTCTACGAAACCGCCACGCGCGTGATCGATATCGACCAGAAGCGGCGAAAGAGTCTGGCCTTGATCTCTGCGCTGTCGTCGGCCGAGCGCAAAAACGCCGAGCTTCGCATGCGTGAGAACGCGGCGATCGTTGCATTTGTGCGCGAAAAACTGATGCAGCGCGTATCGTCCTATCGTTTCGCGCTTGAGCGTCTCGTTCTCACAGTGCCGTCAGCGCAGGCGGCCGAGGTCGAACGCGCTATCAATCAACTGCAGGCGCAAATCGAGCACTATCGCCGTCCGGCGCCAACATGGGTGCGCGAGCCGAGTTTGGCCGCTGTGCGCTGACTATTTTGGCTCTTCTGTCCGCGCGCATTGAGCGGTGGCGATTGCCCTTTGTGCCATCGGCATCAATCCGGGCTCCGGCGCCAATCCGCGGATGGCGATCAGACCGGTGAGTGTCGGCGATTCTACGATCAACCGGTCGGCAGCGGTGATTTCCTCGTCCTCCGGCATTTGATTGTGCTGCTCGACCGTCATCAGATTGAGTTCGATCAAGCGCCGGCCGGCGGCGCGGTCGTTGATGGCGTAATAAGCCACGTCGTAGCGCGTATAGAACGAGACCGAGGTATAGGCGAGACTCACCGGGACGCTGAGCTTCAGTGGCCCCTGCGAAAGATCGTAGCGGCAGATGGCGCTGGCGAAGGCCGGATCCATGAATGGCATGACTGCGGATTCCGGCGTCGGCGCCGGCAGCGCGGTCACGCGATTGACCGGAGCGTTGCGCGACAATCGTGCATAGGCGTCCTGTGTGGCAGTGCGCGGCAGAATGATGATCGTCGCCAGATGCACGATTCCGCCCAGCAAAGCGCCGCCTAAAGCCAAGAGCACCCACCGGATCATGGGCAACTCCTGACATTGACGGTCGGCATCGGCACTTCACGGCCAGCTTTGGTCGAGACGCCGACGGCCGTGTCGTAGAGGCGGAGCAAAAGGACGTAACGCTCGATCCCTCCGGTCGGCAACCAGTTGCCCGGATTTGCACGCGGCGCCACGACGATCTCAAAGCTGCCATCGGCGTGACGGACGATTTCCTGGCTAGTGAATCCGTAGCGCTTGGTTGAATTGGCCACCAGCTCGCCGTCGCCGTTGTAGAGCGTCAGCGTCCAGAAGCGCGCCGCCGGCGTGATGCCCGCGAGCACCACATCGCATCGCCCGTCGAGCGGACGGCCGTTGTCGTCGGCCGAAGCGGAAAACGCGACGCCGTCGCCGAGCGCGGTCGGCAAGCGGCCGACGCGCGCGATCGATGCCTGTGCGTAAGGGTCGGCGTCGGCGGTGCCGGTTTTCGGCCAGGCCGTCCAACTGCCGATCGTCAGCGGGCCGAAGGCGGCGCCGCGGGTGAGCGCGAGATAAGTCGCGCCGAGGCCGACGATGGCGGCCACAACAAGGGCAAACAGCGATCCGAGAAGCAGCCGCACGTTTCGTTCCGCTGGCGTTGAGGGGGACGTTGATTCGCGAAAGGGAGACTACGCCGGCCGCTGACGAGCGGCTAATCAGTTCCGGCTGCCGAACGCATGTCCCTCCAACGCGGAGGCGAGGGCTTTGCCATCCTGCGGCGCCTCGACCTGTTTCTTCTTGCTGGTGGAAACCGTCGGGCGCAGCGGCCCCATGGCGCGGTTGGCGTCATCCATCATCCGCTCCACGCGAACGAGGATGTCGGCTCCCCGCTTGGTGAGGACGGTCGGGCGCGGCGGCGGCGGCGTGCCGGACTTCGACTTGACTTCGGCAACGGCCGGCTCCGGGCGCACCGCCGGCACCGGAACTCCGGGAAGCTGTTTGATCTCGATGCCCTGGTGCGCATAGTCCATGATGGTGTGCCATGTCATTGCCGGCAACGCGCCGCCGGTCATGCGGTTGGTCGATTGGTAGTCGTCATTGCCGAACCAGATGCCGCAGACGAAATTACCGGTGTAGCCCATGAACCAGGCGTCGCGATAAGCGTTGGTGGTGCCGGTTTTGCCGGCGGCGGCAATGCCGTCGAGGCGCGCACGCCGGCCGGTGCCGTTTTCGACCACGCTGTTCATCATCTTGATCATGTCGGCCGCCACGTGGTCCGGCAGCACTCGGCGCGGTTTCGCACCGTCGCGATCGAAACGCCAGATCAGTTTGCCGTCGCCGGTGCGCACCTCGAGGATCGCGTGCGGGGTCATTTTCATGCCGAGATTGGGGAAGGTGGCGTAGGCGCCGGTGTGATCAAGCAGGGTCACCGCGTCGGCGCCGATCGGCAGCGATGGGGTGTCGGGAAGCGGCGTGCGAATGCCCATGTCGTGCGCGGTCTTGATGATGCGCGCGCGGCCGAGCTTTGCGTTGCCGCCGCCGACGGCAACGGAAAGCTTCACGGCGATGGTATTGATGGAATGGGTGAGGGCATTGATCAGCGTCATCGAGCCACCATAGCCATGGCCGTAATTGTGCGGGCACCAGTTGCCGATGCACACCGGCCCGTCGACAACGATCGAGCTTGGTTTGAAGCCATGTTCGAGCGCGGTGGCGTAGACGTACGGTTTGAACGAGGAGCCGGGCTGACGCATTGCATCGGTGGCGCGGTTGAACTGGCTGGCGCCGTAGTCGCGCCCGCCCACCATGGCACGCACCGAGCCGTCGACATCCATCAGCACGGCCGCGGCCTGCCCGGCGTGATATTCCTGGCCGTATTGGCGCAGCGAATTCTCGACGGCGCTGTCGGCCGCACGCTGCAGATCGACGTCGAGCGCTGCGCGCACCACGAAAACGCGCTCAGTCATCGATTTCGGGAAGGTGTCGACGAGCTTCTTCATCTCGTCGAAGGCCCAATCGAGGTAGTAGTTCGCCGCGCGATCGTCGCGGCGGTCGACCGGCGTTGCCGGATTGCGGCGGGCGCCGAACACCTGGCCCTCGGTCATGAAGCCGGCGTCTACCAAATTGTCGAGCACCACGTTGGCGCGCGCGCGCGCGGCCGGCAGGTTGACGTTGGGCGAGAACTTGGACGGCGCCTTGAACAGGCCGGCGAGCATAGCGGCTTCGGCGAGGTTCACGTCGCGCGCGGATTTGTTGAAGTAATATTGCGCAGCGGCATCGACACCGAAGGCGCCGCCGCCCATATAGGCGCGGTCAAGGTATAACTTGAGAATCTCGTTCTTGGTCAGGCGCGCTTCCAGCCACATCGCCAGGAAGGCTTCCTTGATCTTGCGCTCGATCGTGCGTTCGTTGTTCAAAAACAAGTTTTTAGCGAGCTGCTGCGTCAAGGAAGAGCCGCCTTGCACCACTCCGCCGGCTTTGGCGTTGGTCACGAAGGCGCGCGCGGTGCCCGCGATATCGATGCCGAAATGGTCGTAGAAGCGGCGATCCTCGGTGGCGAGAACCGCCTTGATCAGGCTGTCGGGAAACTGGTCGAGCGGCACCGAGTCGTTATGCCGGATGCCGCGGGTGCCGACCTCGTTGCCGTAGCGGTCGAGGAAGCTGACCGCCAGCTCCGACTTCTTGAGCCAGTCGTCGTCCGAGGTCTCGTGGAACGCGGGGATGGCGAGCGCCAGCATCAGGATCGCGCCGGCGGTGCCCAAGGTGGCGGCTTCCGAGACGATTTCGTTGAGGGCGCGCCGCCAGCCGGCGACGTGGAAGCGGTCCATGAAGGTGGAAAACCGCTCATAGTTCTCGCGCAGGCCGGAAAAGCCGCTGAACAGTCCGGAATCGACGCGGGCGTCGAAGCCGAGCAGCAGCTTCTTGATTTTCGGCTTCCAATCGGCCGGAAAAAGGTCGCGCAAGGGGTCTCGCTCGCTTCAGGGCTCGAGGCGGTCGCCGCCGGAGGCCGATTCTAGCCGATTGGCGCCAATGGGGCCAAGGGCGCGGGGTTATCCCCGGTAGAATGGAGGCCAATTGCGGTGAAAAGTGGCCGAATTGCCCGCTCTTTTCCTCTCCCTCCCCCGCTTGCGGGGGAGGGTGGGGGCAGGCTTATTTCGGATGCCTTGTAATTCGAAGCTCCGACGAATGCCTTTTCCCCCTCCCTGTCCCTCCCCCGCAAGCGGTGGAGGGAACGATCGCGACACAGCCCCGGCCATGACGGAATCGCTACCAGGGGCTACAAGGCGCTCGAAGGAAGCCCGCAATGCCCGACGAGAAAGTCCCACAGCCGGCCCCGTTCTGGCGCACCAAAAGCCTGGCCGAGATGAGCAAGACGGAATGGGAGAGCCTGTGCGACGGCTGCGGCCGCTGCTGCCTGAACAAGCTGATCGACGAGGACACCAATCGCACGGTGTTCACCGACGTGGGCTGTAAGCTGCTGGACGGGCAGACCTGCCGCTGCACCGACTATGCCCACCGCCAGGCGCGCGTGAAGGACTGCGTGCGGCTCACCCCGCGCAATGTGCGAAGGCTTAGCTGGCTGCCGCCGACCTGCGGCTATCGCCTGGTGGCGGAGGGGCGCGACCTGTTCTGGTGGCACCCGCTCAAGTCCGGCAGCCCCGAGACGGTGCACGAGGCCGGCGTCTCGGTGCGCGGGCGCGTTTCGGCGAGCGAGAAGGACGTGCCGGACGACAAGCTTGAGGAGTACATCGTCAGTTGGCCGGGCAAGGTGCCGAAGGTGGCGAGAGGCAAGACGAAGCGCCGTTCGTAAGAAGGTCGGCGCGGGGCAGGGCCGCTTGCCCGAGCTCGTCCCTTGCTATACATGTATAGCAAATAGGAGTTCACTCCCATGCTCGCCCTACGCCTGCCGCCGGATATCGAAAAGCGCCTTGGCGCGCTCGCCAAGAAGACCGGCCGCACCAAGAGCTATTACGCCCGCGAGGCCATCCTGCGGCAGATCGAGGACATCGAGGACTATTATCTGGCGCGCCGCCGGCTGGCGCGGGGCCGTTCGCGCGTTACGCTGGAAAGTGTTGAGCGTCGGGTGAAGAAGGCCGCGGCGCGCTGATGGCTAAGCCGGTCTGGCGGGTCGAATTCGACCGCGCCGCGGACCGTGACTTGCGTAAGCTCGGGTCGGAAGCCGAGCGGCTGATCACGCGCTATTTGCGCGAACGTATTGCGACCGCCGACGATCCACGCCGCTTCGGCCATGCGCTCACCGGCGACCGCAAGGGCCTATGGCGCTACCGCGTGGGAGACTATCGTATCATCGCCTCGATCGAGGATGACCGGTTTGTGGTGTTGGT
>DAIMKK010000224.1:0-5312 GCA_036721745.1 Pseudolabrys sp.
AATCCCTCCGCCCGCTCCAATTTTACTCCTTAAGTCATTCCGGACGCCGTGAAGCGGCGATCCGGAATCCAGAAGCGGCCGCGATGCCAGCCTCTGGATTCCGGGTTCACGCGCTGTGCGCGTGCCCCGGAATGACGGTGAGGCTAATACCCCGCCGCCAACGCGCCGCGGGTGCGGGTGTCGGCGGCGCCGACATAGCCCTGCGGGGTGAATTCGGTCTTCGGTATCACCTCGATCGAATTCGCCGAAGTGTGCGGCTCGGTCGGCACGATTCTGTGGCCGCGCGCTTTGAGGGCGTTGAGAATATCGGGTGCGAAACCCGGCTCGACGAAGGTCTGGTCGGGCTGCCATTGGTTATGCAGACGCGGCGCGCTCACCGCTTGGTCGATCGGCATATGGAAGTCGATGATGTTGCTGATGACTTGCAGCACCGCCGAAACGATGCGGCTGCCGCCGGGCGAGCCGGTGATCAAAAACGGCTTGCCGTCTTTTAAGACGATGGTCGGTGTCATCGACGACAGCGGGCGCTTGCCCGGACCCGGCAAATTGGCGGTAAAGCCCACCAGCTCGTAGGCGTTGGCGGCGCCCGGCTTGGCGGTGAAATCGTCAAGCTCGTTATTGAGCAATACGCCGGTGCCGTCGGCGACCAGGCCGAGGCCGTAGGAGAAGTTGAGGGTGTAAGTGTTCGACACCGCGTTGCCGTCGCGGTCGATGACGGAGAAATGCGTAGTGTTCTGGCCTTCGAAGTCAGCCGGCTTGCCGGGGCGGATGTCGGCGGCCGGCGTCGCCTTGTCGCCGATGCTCGCGCGCAGCGCGGCGGCATATTTTTTCGAGATCAGACCGGCCACCGGCATTTTCACCGCGTCGGGATCGCCCATGTAGACGGCGCGGTCGGCGTAAGCACGTTTCATTGCCTCGATCATGAAATGGAAAGACGCCACGCCGCGGCCGAGCTTGGCGAGGTCGTAGCCTTCCAGGATGTTGAGCATCTCGATCAATGCGACGCCGCCGGAGGAGGGCGGCGGCATGGCGACGATATCGTAGCCACGATAGCTGCCGCGCACGACGGCGCGCTCGATGGCTCGATAATTTTTCAGATCGTCCGCCGTCATGATGCCACCGGCGCCGCGCACCGCGTCGGCGATCTTGACGGCAATAGGACCCTCGTAGAACGCGCGCGGGCCGTCCTGGGCGATTGCCTTCAAGGTGTCGGCGAGATCGAATTGCAGCAACCGGTCGCCGGTCTGTAGCGACTGGCCACCGTTAAGGAAAATCCCCGCCGACGAAGGCCAGCGCACCAGCCGCTCGCGGGCGCGTGGCAACGAATCGGCGGTGTCGTCTTCGACGGGGAAGCCCTGTTCCGCTAGCCGAATAGCCGGCGCGATCAGCTCGGCGAGCGACAACTTGCCGGAGCCGTATTTCTCGTGCGCCAGCGCCAGCCCCGCCACAGTGCCTGGCACACCGATGGATAGCGCGCTGTCGCGCGACTTTTTCGGGTCGGGTTCGCCCTTGGCATCGAGGAACATTGTTGCGGTCGCCGCCGCCGGCGCGGTCTCGCGATAATCGATGGCCAAGTCTTGACCGCCCTTGTCGCGGTTTTCTTTGGCGAGGTGGATCACCATGACGCCGCCGCCACCGATATTGCCGGCGCGCGGATAGGTGACCGCGAGCGCAAAGCCGACCGCCACCGCCGCATCCACCGCATTGCCGCCGCGATCGAGGATTTCCACGCCGATGCGAGCGGCGCGGCTTTCCTGCGCCACCACCATGCCGTTGTGGGCGAGGATCGCCGTCGCCGGCCGTATCGCCGGCGCGCGCGAGACCGGCGCGACCTGCGCGTGAGCGGAGGCGCTCAGCAGCAAGGCGGCCAGCGATAAAGCCAAAAAACGAGTGACCCGGCGCATGTCTCTTTATGTCACCTCTTCCCGCCGGCGGGGAGAGGGCAAACTAGCGCGCCTGGCCGTGATAGACCGTGTTCGGCCGCATGTCGGTGGCGCTCGCCACGCGGTTCGACATGTTGAAGAAACCTGCGACTGCGGAAATGTCCCAGATGTCGCGGTCGGAAAATCCGGCGCGGCGCAGCCGCTCGCGGTCGCCCTCTTCAACGTTGGCCGGCTGTGAGGTGAGCTTGACCGCGAAATCGAGCATGGCGCGCTGGCGCTTGGATAGGCGCGCGACGCGATAGTTCATCACGATCTGCTCGCCGAGCAGCGGATCGCGGGAATATTGCCGCACCGCGGCGCCGTGGGCGGTGAGACAGTAGTAGCAGCGGTTCTGCGAGGATACCGCGACCGCGATCATCTCGCGCTCGAGCTTGGAGAGCCCGCTCTCGCCCAGCATCAGGTCGTTGTACATGGCGACGAAGGTTTCGAGCTTGGTCATGTCGAAGGCGTAGGCGACCAGCACGTTCGGAATGAAACCGAGTTTCTCCTGACATTTCTTGAAATAGGCGGCCATGGCGGGCGTCAGCTTGGCCGTCGGCAGATTGAGCGCGATGATCGGCGCGTCATCGGCGGCCGGCGGTGCGGCCTTGAGCGGGATGGGCTTCGCCGCCTTGGCGGCGGGCTTTGCCGCCGGCGCTTTTACCAGCGCGATTTTGACGGATTTTCCAGCCTTGTTCATCGAACGCGTCCCCTGCTGCCGGCCCGGCCGCAAGATTACAATGTTTTCAAGGCCTGCGATACGACCGGAGCGGGACGCTTTCATCATTTATGTCAGGGCCTTAAGCGGGCATTGCAGGGTGTTTTGCGCGCCCGTCACAGACCCGTCACCAAAGACTGTGTTGCTCTCGACGCGCCGCCCTGGAAGGTGAAAACTCCAATTTATGCTCGACCGATTCCCGCAACCCGCGCGAGGCTCCATGGCCGCTGAGTTCCCCGCCAGCGAGTACCAAAGCGCCGCCCGTGCCGTCGTCGAAGAGGCCGGCGCCGCGCTCGCCGTGCGCCGCAGCGACATCCCGGCCACGTTCGTCGCGCAGCTCTACGCGCGTTCGGTAGCGGACGACGTGCTGTGCTATGCGGATGCCGATCTCGCCGAATTGGCCGAGCGGGCATTCGATTTTCTTAAAGAGCGCGCGCCGGGCGCTCCGAAAATCCACTGCGAAACCGTAGCGCTGAAAGAGTCGGGCGAGCGCAAGTCTGTCTCGGTGATCGAGATCGTCAACGACGACATGCCTTTCCTGGTCGATTCGGTGATGGGCGAGATCGGCCAGCGCCGGCTTAATGTGCAATTGGTGGCGCATCCGGTGTTCGGCGTGCGGCGCGATGGCGCAAAGCTTGCCGCGCTCGGCGCCATTGCCGCCGGCGGCGCGCGCGAGAGCTTCATCCATATCCATCTCGAGCCGATCGCGGACGAGGCCGCGCGCGCCGCCATCGTGCGCGCGCTTAGCGACGTGCTCGGCGAAGTCCGGCTGGCGGTGCAGGATTGGCGTGCCATGCTCGATCGCGCCAACGGCATGGTCGACGATCTCAAGACCAATCCGCCGCCGCTGCCGGTGGACGAGATAGCCGAGGCGATCCAGTTCCTGCAATGGCTGCTGGCCGACAATTTCACCTTCCTCGGCGTGCGCAATTACACTTTCGACGGCAACACGCTGGCGCCCGATTCCGAGAGCGCACTCGGCATCATGCGTTCGCCCGATTTGCGCGTGCTCAAGCGCGGCGACGAATTACTCGAATTCACCCCGGAAATCATGGCGTTTCTCAAGGAACCGCGCCTGCTGATCATCGCCAAGGCCAATATCCACGCGCGCGTGCACCGACGCGTCTATCTCGACTATGTCGGCATCAAGCGTTTCGATGCTTCCGGCAATCTGGTGGGCGAACAACGCATCGTCGGGCTGTTCACCTCCACCGCCTATACGCGCAGCGCGCACAGCATTGCCTATCTGCGCCGCAAGATCGCGAACGTCGAGGCGCGCGCGGGCTTCGACGCCAACAGTCATTCCGGAAAAGCCCTTGCAAATGTGCTGGAACACTACCCGCGCGACGAATTGTTCCAGATCGAAGAAGACTCGCTCTATCATTTCGCGCTTGCCATTCTGCAGCTCGACGAGCGGCCGCGCGTGCGCGTGCTGGCGCGGCGCGATCGCTTCGACCGCTTCGTCTCAGTGCTCGTGTTCGTGCCGCGTGAACGCTACGACAGCCATATCCGCGCGCGCATCGGCGACTATCTCAGCCGGGCCTTCATCGGGCGCGTCTCGGCGTTTTATCCGTTCTTCCCGGAAGGTCCGCTGGTGCGCGTGCACTTCATCATCGGCCGCTCCCACGGCCAAGCGCCCGCGATCGACGCCGCCACGCTGGAGCGCGAGGTCGGGTCAATCGTGCGCTCGTGGGCCGACGGATTGAGCGACGCGCTGGTGCTGGCCAATCCGCCGAACAAGGCGCGCGATCTGTTCGGCCGCTACCGTGACGCGTTTTCCGCGGGTTTCCAGGAAGCCTATCCGCCGACGGTGGCGGCCGGCGATATACGCATGGTCGAAACCTTGAGCGAGCTGCGGCCTCTTGGTGTGGATTTTCATCACCGGATGCAGGAAGAGCAGCGCGCCGTCGGCCTCAAAGTCTGGAGTTGGCAGCGCCCGCTGCCGCTGTCGGAGCGCGTTCCGGTGCTGGAAAACATGGGTTTCCGGGTTGTGGACGAGCGCACCTACCACATCGATTCAAAGGGCAAGGCGCACGACGCCTGGTTCCACGACATGCTGCTGGAGCGCGGCGACGGCGGCATGATCGATCTCGACGCCGGCAAGGCGCGGTTGGAAGCCGCCTTCCTGATGACGATGCGCGGCGGCGCCGAAAACGACGGCTACAACGCGCTCACGCTCGCGGGGAACATGGCGTGGCGCGACGTGGCGCTGATCCGCACGCTGTCGCGCTTCCTTCGCCAGGTACGAGTGCCCTATTCGCAGGATTACATGTGGGCGACGCTGGTCAAGCACGCCGGCATAGCCGGCAATATCGTGGAGCTGTTTCACGCCCGCTTCGATCCGCGCCCGGAAGCTGCGCAAGATCGCGACGCCAAGCAGAAAGCGATCGCCGCGCGCATTGAGGACGAATTGCAGAAGGTCGACAGCCTGGACGAGGATCGTATTCTGCGCCGCTTCGTCAACGCCGTGCAGTCGGCGATCCGCACCAATTTCTTCCAGACCGACAAGGATGGCCACCTCAAGTCGCTAATCGCGGTTAAGTTCGAGAGTGGCAAGATCACCGACCTGCCGCTGCCGCGCCCGCTCTACGAGATCTTCGTCTACTCGCCGCGCGTGGAAGGCGTGCACATGCGCTTCGGCAAGGTGGCGCGCGGCGGTATCCGCTGGTCCG
>DAIMKK010000225.1:0-5277 GCA_036721745.1 Pseudolabrys sp.
GCTCGCCTCCCTGCGGACCGCGTGACCTACCAATTCGCACCTGGGCAGTTACAACAAAACGCGTAATAGTGACGGGGGCTTCGGGTTTTATAGGCCGGCCACTCGTGCACGCTTTGCTGAGCGCCGGTTACGCGGTTCGGGCAGTGACCCGCCGTCAAGTATCGTTTCCCGAGTCGGTCGAGGTCGTAATTACACCGGATTTAAAAAACCCCATTGACTGGACTCCAATTCTACAGGGCGTCGATATCATCGTTCACCTAGCCGGTGCGGCCCACAGCAAAATTCCTGAGAACGCAAATTCCGAGTTTGATCAAGTCAACTGGCTTGCCACGCAAAGGCTGGCTGACGCGACCAAAGAGGTGGCGATTGAACGCTTTGTCTATATCTCGTCGGTGCGCGCCCAAGTAGGCGCGTCTGCGGCACAGGCCGTGCGCGAGTCGGACGAGCCTCGCCCGACCAACCAATATGGTCGCTCAAAACTTGCCGCCGAGCAGGCCATCCGCGCGGTGGGCGTGCCTTTTACGATCTTTAGGCCTGTCGTCGTCTATGGCCCGCATCCCAAAGGAAACATGCGGACGGTCGTTCAACTCGCGCGGTCGTACCTTCCACTCCCGGTCGTGGACTTGACGAGCCGGCGGTCATTACTTGGAGTCGAGAATCTCATTTCTGCGATCATGTTCGCGCTGAAAAATCCAGTTACGATTGGCGAGACCTATTTGGTCGCGGATCTCAAACCAATGACCATCGGCGAAATTTTGACGATGTTGCGCGAAATGCAGGGACGTTCATTGATAACCATATATGTCCCTCCGGTCATCGTTCGTCTTTTGTTGATGATGTGCGGCCGCATGGATCTTTGGGCACGTCTTAGTGGAAGTTTGATCGTCGACACCAGCAAGCTTGAATCGGCCGGTTGGCGCCCCACTATTGACACGTATGCAGGCCTCCTCGAAATGATGCGTGCTGGCGACGACCCCGATTGCAATCTTGATGGATAACCGTGATGCAACGGCAAGTCGTTTTCGCTGCGCGAATTTCGATTCGCGTTTTAATGTCTTGAGCGGCTGCAGCGGTAGAAAATCCGCCGGCCAACGGGTGGCGTGGTGCGGGGGCCTGTGTTAAACGCCCGCCTTTCGTCACAACAAGCCCCGCCATTCCCAGTTGACCACCGGATGACCACGGCCGCCCTTCCCAGACAAAAAACACCGGTTATCCGCATCACCGCGGAAGCGGTGCCGGCGCAAGCCTTCGCCGATATCGTCAACGGCGCCCGGCTCTACGAGTTGTGGACCCGCTTTGCCTTTCACGATATCCGCCAGCGGTTTCGGCGCTCGGTGCTCGGCCCGTTCTGGCTGACGCTTTCGATGGGCACCATGGTCGGAACATTAGGCTTCGTGTTCTCCGCTTTGTTCCACCAGGACGTTGCCAAGACGCTGCCCTATATCGCGACCGGCATCATCTTCTGGGGCCTGCTCACGAGCTGCATCAACGAAGGCGCCACGGTTTTCATCGCGGCGGAATCCGACATTCGCAATCTCCCGATGCCGCTCAGCGTCCATTTTTACCGGATGATGGCGCGCAATGTCATGATCTGGGTCTTCAACATGGCGATTTATGTCGTCGTGGTGGTCTGGTTCGAGCTGGTGCCCGGATGGGACATCCTGTGGTTCGTCCCCGGCTTCATCCTGTTCCTCATCAACGTCGCGTGGATATCGCTGGCGGTCGGAGTGCTTTCTACTCGCTATCGTGACATTCCACAGTTGATTAGCAATGTGATCCAGGTTGTCTTTTTCCTGACCCCGATCTTCTGGTCGCCCGAAACCCTGCCGGGCCGGCCGGCCTTTGTGACACTCAACCCGTTTTATCACCTGATCGAGGTCGTGCGGGCGCCGTTGCTTGGCGAGGTAGTGTCGCCAGAGAGCTGGGGCCTGTGTATCGGCATGGCCGTGGCCGGGCTCGGCTTCACCGCCTGGCTCTATCGCCGGGCGCACGCCCGCATCCCATACTGGGTCTGAGCCGAATGGCGCATATTTCCATTGAGAATCTGACGGTCGACTTTGCGATTTTCGGCGCCAGCTCCCGCTCGCTCAAGAACAGTATCTTGTCGCAGGCGACCGGCGGCCGCGTCATGTCGGGTGCGCGAGATGTCGTCACCATCCGTGCCATCGATGGCCTTAGCCTCGAGATCAAGGATGGCGAGCGCATCGGTCTGGTCGGTCATAACGGTTCGGGCAAGACCACGCTGCTGCGCGTGCTCGCCGGCATCTACAAGCCGAACGGTGGCACGATCACCATCGAGGGGCGGGTCGGTGCGTTGTTCGATGCCCATGCGGGGATGGACCCGGAATCGACCGGCATCGAGAATATTTATCTGCGTGGCTATATGATGGGCATGAACCGGCGCGAGATCGCGGCCAAGCTCGACGAAATCGCCGCATTCACCGAGCTCGGCGATTTCCTGGAGCTGCCGATGCGCACCTATTCGGCCGGCATGTACGCGCGGCTGGCCTTCGCGGTCTCCACTGCCGGGCATAACGATATCCTGCTGATCGACGAGGGGATTGGCGCTGGCGATGCGGCGTTTCAGAAGAAGGCGCGGGAGCGGATCGAGAGCCTCTTCGATCGCACTCCTATCATCATTCTCGCGAGCCATTCGGAAACGCTGATCTCGGAATTCTGCAACCGCCGGGTGCAGATCGATCATGGCGTGCTCATGAGCACCGATTAGTGCAGGGCGAGACGCCAAATTTCCGCCCTTTGACTCTGCGGTTATGGCTGATCGGTCGGGGCGGTTAGGTCGCTTGTCATCTCGATTGAACAACGGTATTGGCGGCATTTGGTGCGCATGATGAATGATTATCTGGCCTTGGCCCGGAGAGACCCGCAGTTGACCGCCGCGGGCATTATCGCCGTCGTCGGCACGCTGACCATTTGCGGCTTTTTCTTCTTCCAATACGTCCTGCACCTGCCGCCATGCCCGCTCTGCCTGGAGCAGCGGGAACCCTATTATTTCTGCGTTCCGCTCGCGGCGTTGCTCTTGATCGGTGCCAATTACGGCGCCTCGAGCAAGGTGATGATCGCAGGCTTTGCCGTAATTACCGCCTTCATGCTCTGGGACTGCGGGCTTGCCGTGTATCACGCCGGCGTCGAATGGAAGTGGTGGCAAGGGCCGATCGATTGCTCGGGGCCGATCAATAAATTCGGCGCCGCCAGCGATATCTTCAGGAAATTGGACAACATCGTCGTGGTCCGTTGCGACGAGGTCCAGTGGCGCTTCCTCGGCCTTTCGTTGGCCGGTTGGAACGTGTTCGACTCGTTAGGACTGGCTGCGGTCGCCGCCTGGGGCGCGCTGGCTTCGCTCGCGAAGCAGACGCGATCCAGCTAGACTAGAAATAGTTCATCGCGCGGGGTCAGTCGCAATGGAAGTCCTCATCATCGGTGCTGGCATTGGAGGCTTGACTCTCGGCCTGATGCTGCAGCGCGCCGGCATCGCCTGCCGCGTGTTCGAGGCGGCGCCCGAACTCAAGGCGGTCGGTGTCGGCATCAACATCCTGCCGCACGCCTCGCGCGAATTATGCGCGCTCGGCCTGGAGGACGCACTCGCCAAGGTCGCCGTCACCACGCGCGAATATTGCTTTTACAATCGCTTCGGCCAGTACATCTACAGCGAGCCGGCCGGCCGTTTTGCCGGCTACGACGTGCCGCAGTTCTCCATCCATCGCGGAGATTTGCAGATGGTGCTGCTCGATGCCTTCATCGCGCGCGCCGGCACCGACAAGGTGATCCTCGGCCACCGCTGCACAAGGGTTGATAACGATGGACCGGAGGCGGTCGCACATTTCGAAGACGCGGCCGGCAAGCCGCTCCCCGCGCAACGCGGCGCCGTGGCGGTGAGTTGCGAGGGCATCCATTCGGTGTTGCGCAAGCAGCTTTATCCGGCCGAAGGCCCGCCGAAATATTCCGGCATCAATATGTGGCGCGGCGTCACGCGCTGGCAGCCAATTCTCACCGGCGCCAGCATGATCCGCGTCGGCTGGCACCACCCGGCTAAGCTCTTGATCTATCCGATCCGCGACGACATCGACGCGCAGGGCCGCCAACTGGTGAATTGGGTGTGCGATATCGAGACGCCGCAATATCAGGCGCGCGATTGGAACCGGCGCGGCCGGCTGGAGGATTTCTTGCCCGCCATGGCGGATTGGCATTTCGATTGGCTCGACGTGCCGCAGTTCATTCGCAGCGCCGACGCTATCCTGGAATACCCGATGGTCGATCAGGATCCTTTGTCGCGCTGGAGCTTCGGCCGGCTGACGCTTCTAGGCGACGCCGCGCATCCGATGTATCCGCGCGGAGCCAACGGCGCGGCGCAGGCGATCCTGGATTGCCGCGCGCTCACGGACGCGCTGAAAGCCAACAGCGACCCGGTCGCCGCGCTCAAGGATTATGAAACGAAGCGGCTGCCGGCGACCAGCGAAGTCGTTCTCGCCAACCGCAAGGCGCCGCCCGACGCCATTTTGCAGGAAGTCTACCGCCGCACCGGCGACAAGCCGTTCAAGAACATCGACGACATCATCAGCCGCGCGGAACTGATCGCGTTGTCCGAAAGTTACAAACGGGTTGCGGGCTACGACAAGGAGCGGCTGAAGGCGCATGGATGAAGCGATAAGCTTAAAATCTAAATCTGAAAAAGCACCCGGCTATACCGGGACGGCGAAGGCGCTGCATTGGACGATCTTAATGCTGCTGATCGTGCAGTTCACTGTCGCCTGGACGATGCCGGAGATAAAGCGCGACACCAAACCCGAGACGCTGATCAACCTGCATCTGTCGGTCGGCGTGCTGATCCTCATCGTTGCCGTCATTCGCTTGGCCTGGCGGATAACCCACGGCGAGCCGCCGCCGCTTGATGGTGTACCGCCATGGCAGCTGCAATCCGCGCGCGTCGTGCACTGGCTGCTTTACGCGTTGTTGTTCCTGGTGCCGATCCTGGGCTGGGTGAACGCGTCCTGGCGCGGATTTCCGGTCATCATGTTCGGGCTGGAACTGCCGAAGCTGGTGACGACGCGCACGCCCGGCTTTGGCTGGACCGGCGACGTGCACGGACTACTGGCGAATTACCTGATGCTAGCGCTGGTCGGCCTGCACGTGGCGGCCGGTCTCTATCACTACTTCATTCGCCGCGACGGCGTGCTGCAGCGGATGTTGCCGAGCTAGCGCATGGTCCCAACCTATTCGTAGCGCAGCGCTTCGATCGGATCGAGGCGGGCGGCCTTGCGG
>DAIMKK010000226.1:0-3383 GCA_036721745.1 Pseudolabrys sp.
GTTAGTCTCTGACAATGAGACGATTCCCCCCCACCATGGACCGTTGAGAAGATACCGGGCGGCTTGAAGGTGGTGGACGCCACCGGCCAGTCGCTCGCCTTTGTCTATTGTCGCGAGAATCTTTCCGGCCGGCGCCGGCTGAGAGAATGTGAGTTTGAGTGGCTTCTCAATGCCCAAGGCAGCAAGCCTCTCGCGTAAAATGAGTGGCAAGTGTCCGACGGGCAGTCGGAAGCAATCTCGCTTGTTGGTTTTGATCGGCTCCAGGGGCGCTTTTAGGCGCTCGGCAGAGACGCGAACGAAGCGGCGAACATCGTCTGTCTGCTTAGCTCCCCAAAGCGGACACCGCTTTCGGTTCTGTCTTGGTCCGCTATGTGCCAATAGCGGACGTGAAGCGAAGCGCGATCTTCAGGCGGGTTGAACATCGCGAAAATGCGTAAGCGAGGCGTAAGGTAGACGTGGTGCCTGTCATTGGCGGCCGGTCCAGGGGAAGCAGATGCGACGGCCTTCTAGCGATGCAGGGCGGCGGCGTTAAGCCGGGTCTCCCTGAGTCGCCATTCAGGCGCTTAAGCGGCTCATCTCCCGCGCTTGTCTCCGCCACCAACCGGAACGCGGGTGATCTGTTTCCCAAACCCTAAACGTCTTCGAGGAATGAGATGATGCCGAATAAGTTCTTACGGGTACTCGCTGGAGTGGCTTTTGCCTGCGTCACGGCCGGCACCGCGCTCGCGTCGAACAACAAGACCATGGATGCCGACATTCACTCTATTGAACTTCAATGGGAGCATATCAAGTTCGATGAGGACGGGTCGCCCAACCAATTCGGTCATATCGACACGCTTGCCAAGTTTGCTGCCGGTCTCGTCGAAAAATATCCCGGCCGGGTTGAGCCGTTGATCTGGGAAGGCATCGTTACCAGCGAAGAGGCGGGTATGGCCGGGACCTTGAGCGCCATGGGTTATGCAAATAGAGCAAAAGCCATTCTCGATCAGGCCTATGCGAAAGACCCCGCCGCACTTGATGCTGGAGCGCCGACCAGTCTCGGCGTGCTGTATTCCCGCGTGCCTGGGTGGCCGGTCGGCTTCGGCGACAACGAAAAGGCTCGCGAGTTGCTCAAGCAAGCCGTCTCGCTTGCGCCAAACGGTATGGACGCCAATTATTTCTATGCCGATTTTTTGATGACACAGCATGAATATGCCGGCGCTTACAAAGTGCTGAAACATGCCTTGTCGCTGCCGCCGCAGTCGAATCGGCCGCTATGGGATAAGAATCGCCGCGCAGTGATCCGCGAACTCATGGCTAAGGCGCAGGCTAAAGCGGAAGCCAATTAGTGCAGCGGCGACGACCATCATTCAACGCATTTTGGCAGGGCATCGGCGCGCAATTGCGCAATCCGTCAGGGCTCTGGGGTCGGATGGCCGGTCGCTTCATGACTTTCGCCAATGCCAAACCAAACACCCTGGCCGTAGCTGCTCTCAGCATGAGAGAAGGCGAGAGCTTGCTCGAATTGGGTTGCGGCCCGGGCTGCGCCTTGCAAGGGCTACTTCGTTTGCCGCATCTCGCGCGGGTGATCGGGCTTGACTGGTCCGAAGTCATGCTCGCGCATGCATCAAGCCGCAATCGGCTGGCGCTTGAAGCTGGACGTCTTGCGCTGGTCCGAGGTGATTTCGCCAGACTTCCTTTCATCGCCGAGATCGCCGATGCTATCTTGGCGGTGAATGTGGTTTACTTCATGCACAATTCTGCTGCCGTTCGTGAGGCGCGTCGCGTGCTACGCCCAGGCGGCCGTCTCGTGCTCTATGCTACCGATCGGTCAGCCATGCGACGTTGGCCTTTTGCCGGGTTCCACACGCATCGGCTCTTCGATCAAAATAGACTGACCGCGCTGCTCATTGATGCCGGTTTCGCAACAGATTGCATCCGCATCGAAGGCGTCAACGCCGGTCTTGGCGTCATGGGCCTTCTGGCGGTGGCACAGAAGGAAAAAGGCTGAGCCTTATTGCGCCGACGCGGCATCGAGGGCACGCTACTGGTGCTGCGCCGCACCGGATGATGCGATAGACGATGACGGCAAATCGCGCTGCTGCTGTGCACAACCGAGCAGCGCCAGCAGCGCCAGCAGTGCCAAGTACCTCATTCCCTTAACCTCCGTTTCGTTGCCGACCGGACGATCCGACCGACAGCTGCTCAGGTCGCGTGTTGCAGCTCCACGCGGTCAGCCGGCGGCACCGCGCCCTTAGTGGAACTTTGCCCCGAGCCGCGGACCGGCCGCGTCTCAGCATGGGTATTGCGCCCGGCTCCCTGTGGCGCCGCATTGACTTTTGCTGCTGTTGAAGGTTGGCCGGACCCCGCGCCACCATGCCCATCGCGCGCTTTCGCGGCTTCGTGGGATTTCACGAGATAGTCCCGAATCCGCCGATCCAACATTTGCGCGGAAATCGCGCGGTCCACCAGCTTTGGCAGCAGGCGCTGGGCGAGAACGAAGAGCCGCTCGGGGCCTCTCGCATAGGCGCTGTCCGCGTCCTGCGCCACGGCGCGCCAGATATGGGCGGCGACCCCGGCCGGCTGGTCGATCCGCATCTGCATCGGTTCAACGAGGGGATCGTAGGCGCTAGCTGCATCGGTCTTGGTCGCCCGCGGCGCGGCGTAGGTCACACCAATGCCGAGCGATTTGAGCTCTCGCCGCAGGGCGATGGAAAGCCCGCGCAGACCGAATTTGGACGCGGAGTAGGCTGCAAACAGCGGGTAGGCGATGTCGCCAAACATGGAGCCGACATTGACGATGCGCGACGGCGCCGCACGGCGCAGCAAAGGCAGCATCTCCCGGGTCAAAGCGAGCGGCGCGACAATATTGGTTGCCATCACCCGGTCAAGCTCGGCATCCGTCGTGTAAGCGAGCGGGCCGACCGTGACCACTCCGGCGTTGTTGACGAGCACGTCGAGGCCGCCCCACTGCCGCCACAGATAGTCGCGCAGCCCGCGCCGCACGGCAGGATCGGTGATGTCGCCGCGCAAGCGGAGATGCCGCCCGCCTGGCGTCATTTCCGATAGGGTGGCGTAAAGGGGCTCGGCACGACGGCCACACAGCGCGACCGTCATACCAAGGCGCGATGCCTCGATGGCGAGCGCGCGACCGATACCGGAGCCCGCGCCAGTGATCAGCGTGCGCTTGCCCTCAAGCTGCATGGCTCTTTACGGGGTGTCGCGTCGCCAGCTCGTGATAGATGTCGCCATACAGCCGATAAAACACCTTCGACGCGTCGATCGCGATTTGCTGGGTCCTTGCGTCAATGATGCCATTGACCAGCTTTTTGAAGAAGGCCACATGCTCGATGTCGAGCGCCCCGTGCGACCGAAGGTAGGAAAAGCCGTCCTTGCCGCGACTG
>DAIMKK010000226.1:3393-5277 GCA_036721745.1 Pseudolabrys sp.
CGAGCGAGCGCTGGATGGCGTCGGCGGCGTTGTCGGCGAGCAAGGTCGACATGCCCTCGAGCACGTGCACGCTGCCCAGCATGGCGTAGGGGCTGATCCACTCGATGGCGTAGTAGGTGTAACCCACCATCACCTGGCAGGCGATGCCGGGCACCCCGTCGCGGACCGCATTTGCGTTAGCGCCCATGGCGTCGATGTCGTTGAGGATCCATTTCTCGTGTCCGCGCTCCTCGTCCATGTATTCGACGAGAGCGTCCTGATAGGCCTCGTCGGTCGTGCGCGCCGCAGCGAAGGCGAGGAGCGGAAAGGTATGTTTCACATGATGGTAGGCCTGCGTAAGGAAGTCGATATAGAGCTCGCGTGACGCGCCTGAGCGCAGGGCCTCGCGGATCAGCGGAATCGACGTGAAGCCATTCCGCTCCTGCTCGGTTTCAGCAATAAGCCGATCGTAGAACTCCACGGCATCTCTCCTTTGCTTGTTGAGGATCTCTTTAGGCCGCTGCCGGGCATCGGGCGATCTTGAGGACGTGATAGGCGCTTTGGGCAGCGTCGCGCAGGAGGCGCCCGTTCGCGGTGAGGAGGCCAATGCGCTCCGCCTGCATCAGCGGGCAGACGACAAACTCCTTGGGCACGGCATAGGCCGGGGCATCGATGCAGATCTGCTCAAGCCACAAGAGGATGTGGGCGCGGGGCGACGTCATCAGCCAGCGTTCCCCCAAGGCGGACGGAATAAGCAATGCGCTCAAGTGGCTCATCCCATGGCCGAGCACGACACAGGCGCCGATACGCGGATCGCTCAGCACCATGGCTTCGACCCATTCGGGGGAGATGTTTCTGCCGGATGAGGTGACGAGCAGCGTGTCTTTCCGGCCAGTGACGCACAGGAAGCCATCTTGATCGAGGCAGCCGAGGTCGCCGGTGTGCCACGGCTCTTTGACGCGCCCAGCGTGAAGGTAACCCTCCATGACGGTCGGCCCGCTAACCACCACCTCGCCGTTCTCGATACGGACGTCGAGCCCGGGCAGCGGCGCACCTGCCGTTCCCGGCTTGCGGCGTCCCGGCCGGTTGACGGCAACGACCGAGCAGCATTCGGTGAGCCCATAGCCTTCATGCACAGGGATGCCGAGGTCCCAAGCCCGCATCGCCAGCGCCTCGGAGACCGGCGCGCCCCCGACCGCGACGAAGCGCAAGCCCGCGGCCGGGCGCTCCGCCAGCGCCTCCAGCTGGGTAATCCAGGTCGAGAGCAACTGCGGGACGAGCACCGTCGTCGTTGGCCGCACCCGCTCAAACTCTCCGAGCATGTCGGCCGGGCGCCCCGCGCCGACGCTATGCGCGACAGCGGAAGCAAAATGCGTCCTTGCGCCGGCGAGAACCGGCACGCAGATGGCGGCGATGGTCTCGAGCAACAAAGAGAGCGGCAAGACCGACAAATGGAAATCGTCCGATCTCGCTTCGATCGCCTCGGCGAGAGCGCGCGTCTGCCAGTCGATCTGCTCAAGACCGAGGGGGACGCCCTTTGGCCGGCCTGTGCTGCCGGACGTGTAGACGATGACACCGGCGCCTTCTATGGGCGTGGGAAAGGTGTCGGCGCGCCGGTCGGAGACCGGCGTCATGTTCATGCCGAGCGTCGCGGCGAGACTGATGGCGTCGCTTGTCGCAACGACATGGTCCACGCCTGCATCGCGGATCACGTGGCCAAGCTGCGGGAGGCTGAAGAACGTGGGCAGGGGCACGACCGTCTTGCCGGCTGCCCAGGCGGCGAGCTGAGCCACCGCCCAGTCGGTTCCATTGGCGCCGAGAAGGCCGACGACCCGAGGCAGGGTGCGCAACTCCTTCGCCAAGCCAGCGACACGGCTGACCAGGTCTCCGCGCGTAAGGACGGAG
>DAIMKK010000227.1:0-2296 GCA_036721745.1 Pseudolabrys sp.
GCAAGGGATTGGGGAAGAGGGGGGCTGGAATTTGCCCGTTTTCGGGCGGCTGCCGCGCTGAAAACAGGGAGATGACGCCGCGCGTGCCATCGATCAACTGCAGGTCGATCACGAGATCGCGCAGCTTTTCCAGCGAAGGCCGATCGAGCAGCGTGGGGCCTTCAACCACGACCAGAACGTCGAATTCCGTGGCGGGAAAATTGCGGGTGACGTCTTCGTAAGTTTTGTATTCTGCGGTATTGGCCCGGAACAGTTGACTAAGCGAGTCATCGACCTTCAGGCGAAAAAATCCGACCGTGGCGGCGGCGCAAAGAGCGATAAAAACGACGACCGAGATGAACCGGTGCGATAGCGGGATGAACCCAATCCGCTCGATTCCAAGCGCCAGATTTCGAGGCACGATCGCGCGCGGCGATTCCGTCGAGGCTGGTTCCGGCGGCAGAGAGCTTGTCACGGATGCACTCTACAAGAATTCGAGTTCAGGCCGTGCCGGATTGAAATGCGGAGCGAGCATTTACGGTCACCATGCGTATGTGCGCAATGCGACAATCGCATGAGCATCGGCTTAAGTATAGTAGCCGCGCGATCCCTGATCGGCCCTACGCTCGGCAAGCTTTCAACTGCGGCGATTGGCGATGAAATGCGCCGCCGCCTTCAATATCGCGCCGTCTTTGCCAAATGGCGCAATTGCCTTCTCAGCCTCGGCGATAAGCGCCTTGAGCCGCTTCCTCGCCCCATCGACCCCCAGCAGGCTCAGGAATGTCGCCTTGTGGGCGGCAGCATCTTTTCCCGTGGCCTTGCCGACCGTGGCGGCATCGCCTTCGATGTCGAGCAGGTCATCGGCGACTTGAAAGGCTTCGCCGACCGCCGAACCGTAGCGTTCGAGCGCCGCTTGCGCCTTTTGGGGGGCCTCCCCGAGCATGGCTCCGCCCGCGCAGGCGAATTTCAGCAGCGCTCCTGTTTTCATTGATTGCAGAGTTTTTACATCGCCGAAATCAAGGCGGAGCCCCCGGCCATTTGTGAACCGGCCTTCGGCCGCAAGATCGAGCATTTGTCCGCCGGCCATTCCGCCAATGCCGGCGGCGCGCGCAAGCGCGGAAATGAGCGCAATTCTGATGTCGGGCTTTGTGTGTGTTTGCGGGCGGGAGAGGATATCGAAGGCGAAGGTCAAAAGGCCATCACCTGCCAAAATCGCGGTTGCTTCGTCAAAGGCCTTATGAACGGTAGGCCTGCCACGGCGCAACGCGTCGTCGTCCATCGCGGGCAGGTCGTCATGGACAAGCGAGTAGCAGTGCACGCACTCGAGCGCGGCGGCAACCATCAGCGCTTGACGTCGCGGTACTTTGAAAAGTTTCGCCGTTTCAACGACCAAAAAAGGCCGGATCCGCTTGCCGCCCCCGAGGCTTGCGTAACGCATCGCTTCCAGCAGGCGGGTTGGGCGCGATAGTTCGCCGGAGGCCGGTTTGGGTGCCAGCAACCGATCGAGCAGGCCCTCGGTGTCGGCCGCGACCTGATCCAAGCTTTGTTTAAAGCGGTCTGTGGAATCGACCAATCGAGCAGGCTTGCCTTTGGCTGACGATGTGGAATTTTGCGAAGGCAGACTCATAAATTCTGGGCTTATCAGCCCCCTCGGTTATGACTGAAGGATTTTTATACAAACCGGATAAAGACTACTGCACCGGCGCGACATCATCTAGCTGGGGGACCTTGCCGCCTGCCGCGCTTGGCCCCGCGTGGCCGAACCGCCGCTCGATGTAGTCGGTGACCATTTTCTTGAAATCCGTGGTGAGTGTAGGCCCGCGCAGCGTCGCTGCCTTTTTGCCGTCGATGAATACCGGTGCCGTCGGTTGCTCGCCGGTGCCGGGTAGTGAAATGCCGATATCGGCGTGTTTGCTTTCGCCCGGGCCATTCACGATGCAGCCCATCACCGCGACCGTGAGCGTCTCCACGCCCGGATAGCGCGTCTTCCAGCCCGGCATCGAGTCGCGGATGAACCCTTGGATATCGGAGGCCAGTTCCTGGAATGTAGTGGATGTGGTGCGGCCGCAGCCGGGGCAGGCGGCGACCAAAGGAACGAACGTCCGCAGCCCCATGGTCTGCAACAACTCCTGCGCCACTTGTACTTCGAGCTTGCGGTCGCCGTTCGGCTCCGGCGTAAGCGAGATGCGGATGGTATCGCCGATGCCCAATTGCAGCAGGACGCCCATGGCGGCGCTCGACGCAACGATGCCCTTCGACCCCATCCCGGCTTCGGTCAAACCGAGATGCAGCGCGTAATCGGACCGGCGCGCCAGTT
>DAIMKK010000227.1:2306-5273 GCA_036721745.1 Pseudolabrys sp.
CGTCGCCGACTGCACCATGGCCTCGTGCATCACCTCGCGCGCACCGCGCGGCGCCGGCGATTTGGCGTTCTCGTCCATCAGCTTCGTGAGCAACTCCTGATCGAGCGAGCCCCAATTGGCGCCGATGCGCACCGGCTTTCCGTGCTTGATCGCCATTTCGATGATGGCGGAGAATTGCCGGTCCCTTTTGTCCTTGAAGCCGACATTGCCGGGATTGATGCGGTATTTGTCGAGTGCCTCGGCGCAGCCCGGATGATCGGCGAGCAGCTTGTGGCCGATGTAATGAAAGTCGCCGACGATCGGCACGTTGACGCCCATCTTTAGCAGCCGCTCCTTGATGCGCGGCACCGCCGCAGCCGCCTCGTCGCGGTCGACGGTGATGCGCACCAATTCGGAGCCGGCACGGGCGAGCGCCGCTACCTGACGGGCGGTTCCCTCGACGTCGGCGGTGTCGGTGTTGGTCATCGACTGCACGACGATGGGCGCTCCGCCACCTACCATGACGCCGCCGACGTCCACGGCGGTCGATTTATGACGTTCTTGTGTCGCTGTGCTCATGAAACGTTGTTCCGTGCGAGCCGTTTCTAGCCCGCATGTGGACTATATCGCCATCCGTCACCGGCGCGTCAACGCCAACAAGGCGTATAGCCGGGACGGGTTCCTAATGAGGCTATTTTCGATCAGATCAGACTTCGCTGAGACCAAGCAGGCCGAAATTCGGCCCTAGCAGCCGGCGGGCGCGGAGCAGGGCCCGGCGCGCCGCATAGGCGTCATAGGCGACGCGAAGCAGGCCGGACAATTGAGACGGACCCGCGATCAGTTCGCGCATGACCGCCAATACACTCGTGCCTCCGTCAGGGCGCATGCCGGCCAGCGCCGCTCCCGGCACCTCGCGATGCGCAGGATCGATAACCACCCTGATCGCTGTAAAACTTAAGCCATGGGTCGACGCAAGCCGGGCGACCAGATGCGATTCCATATCGACCGTCGCCGCGCCGGTTTCGACGTGCATTCGCCGTTTGGCTTCGGGAGCGGCGACCGCGTAGTCGACGCCTGCGATCGGCCTGTGTTCGGCGCCCGGGATCATCTTAAGGATCGCTTCCGACCAACGATGATCGGTGGGCCGGCTTTGCTGCGCATCGATGATCGAGGACGCGACAACCCAGTTTCCCGGACGCAAATGCGGGGCGAGCCCGCCCGCCACTCCGAAACTGATGATGCTGCGGCATCCTCGCTTGACGGCTTGGTCGAGTGATGCGGCAAGCTCACTTTGCGTATTGCGGCAAATAACGACCACACCGGGTCCCGACGCAATGCGGGCTTCGAATGCCATACCGACGAGGGCGATGATGAAGCGGTCGGCTGGGGCGTCCGGCACGTCCAAACAAACCGGCTGGCCGCGGTCGGGAATGCTGGGTTGAAGACCGGAGCGAGGCATCGCGAGCGTCTCAGGCAATTGGGAGACCCGTGAATCGTCTAATCCGTTTCGCGCCATTGCCGCCCCCAAGCCCCAGCTTTACGAAGCAAATTTCATGCCGCGGTAGAAACGCATCCTATAACCGACCTCCGCCGACTGCGCGACAGAACGGACCGGTAGGATACCGTTCGCTACCCTGCGGTTGGATTGAGCTTCCCCTTCGGCCGGAACTCGCATAGACGACCCACCGTAGCAGGTCGGCCGCAGTAATCCGCATGAGCAATAAAGAAAAGATTCTTGTCACCGGAGCAAGCGGATTCGTCGGTTCGGCTGTTGCACGCAAACTCGTCGAGGCCGGCTTTTCAGTGCGGGCGCTGGTTCGTGGCAAAAGCCCACGCACGCACCTTGCCGGACTTGATTTGGAGTATTTCGAAGGCGATCTCCGTGACCGGAAGTCCGTCGCGCGCGCGCTGGCCGGCATGCGCTACACGTTTCATGTGGCAGCCGATTACCGTCTGTGGGCGCGCGACCCCAGCGAGATTTTTGCGTCTAACGTCGAAGGGACCCGCAACCTCATGCAGGAGGCGATGCGGGCGGGCATTGAGCGGGTCGTCTACACCAGTAGCGTGGCGACCATCGCCTTGCGATCCGATGGTATCGCCGCGGACGAGACTACGCCGTTGCGCGAGGACCAGGGCATCGGCGCCTACAAGCGCAGCAAAATTGCGGCCGAACGCCTGGTCGAGGCCATGGTGGCGGAACGCGGTCTCGCCGCTGTCATCGTCAATCCCTCGACGCCAATCGGCCCGCGCGACGTGCGGCCGACACCGACGGGCAGGATCATCATCGAAGCCGCCAAAGGCCGCATTCCGGCATTCATCGACACCGGGCTCAACCTCGTGCATGTGGACGACGTCGCCAGCGGCCATCTCGCGGCGTTACGTCACGGGAAGATCGGCGAACGCTACATTCTCGGTGGCCAGGACGTCTTGTTCTCGCAGATGCTGTGCGATATCGCCGGCCGAGTCGGTCGGCGCGCGGCGCGGGTACGGCTTCCGTGGCGTGCGCTCGTCCCGGTTGCGTATGTCGCCGAAGCCGTCGCCAAGGTCACGGGGCGCGAGCCATTTGCCACCCTGGACGGGGTCCATATGGCGAAATACCGTATGTTCTTCGTATCGACCAAAGCCGAGCGGGAACTCGGGTATCGGTCGAGGCATTATGCTGAGGGAATTGACGACGCCGTACGTTGGTTTCGTGAGGCCGGATACCTTGGTTCCTAGCGTGCGATTCCATGAGATGGCCGCTGAATAACCGCGGAAATTGCTGGTTTATGCGATAGTTACGTGAATTCTACTGGGAGATCGAAATATGGCATTGGTATAATTCTTGCCTTATATTCTGTTTATATAACTACCTAGCTAGCTCCACGGATTCATGAGCTAAATTGCCCCTCACAAAGCAGACTGGAAGCGAAATGTTGGATTCGATTAAAGAGCCGCGCGACCTGAAGAACCTGTCGGCGGAGCAGTTGCGCGAGGTAGCCGACGAGC